>CALKEI010000001.1 GCA_938085095.1 uncultured Luminiphilus sp.
ATTTTCGATCATGCTGCGAGAGTCGGCGAATACCTGCAAGCACAGCTGGCGACATTCAGCGATCATCCCTTGGTGGGCGAAGTCGCTGGAGTGGGCATGATCGGTGCGCTGGAGCTGGTGGCCGATAAGGCCAGCAAGAAGCCTTTTGACGGGATGAAAGTGGGTCAGTTTTGCGCCAAAGCGGCGGAGCAGAACGGACTGATTGTCCGGCCACTGGGCGGCAACCGCATCGCGGTATGCCCGCCGTTGATCATCGAGAAGCAGCACGTGGATGAGCTGGTCCAAAAGTTGGGGGCGGCGCTGAATCTCACATTGGATTGGGTCACCGCTGAAAAGCTGATCTGAATGCGATGCTCCGGCCCTCCCCCGACAGGCTCAGCGCCGGGGATTTGCGTAGCGCCCTCGTATGAGTGACCCCGGTCGATTGCGAGTGGCTCATATCGAGTTGGGCGAGCATTTGTATGGTGGTGCGCAGCAGGTACTGTATTTGCTGACCGCATTACCTCAGCAGGAGGTCGATAGCCTGCTCATCTGCCCACGAAACTCAGCGGTAGGGCAGGGCGCCCGTCGGCTGGGTATTGAAGTTGAAGAAATCGATTATCGCGGTGATCTTGACTGGCGCGCAGCCTCAAGGATCCGCCGAATTCTCGCCCGGCAGCAGGTCGGCTTGGTTCACGTCCACTCTCGGCGTGGCGCCGATATTTGGGGAGCACTTGCAGCCCGAGCGTTGCGGCTGCCGTGCATTCTCTCTCGCCGGGTGGATCACCACGAACGTCGCTGGGCGGTTGCGCTGAAATATCGTCTCTATCATCACGCGATTGCGATCTCTGAAGGCATTCGCAACGTCATGATCAGTGACGGTGTGTCGGCAGAGACGGTGACGTGTGTGCGTAGCGCGGTTGATTGGGAGCGATTTCAGCAGCCGGCGGAGCGTTCCGCTTTAGCGCTGCGGTTCGGGCTGCCAGACCATGCCGTTATCATTGGTATCGCCGCCCAATTAATTCCCCGGAAGGGCCACGACATCTTGCTGGATGCTATGGCAGAGCTGGTAGCCAGGTGGCCTGATCTTCACTTGCTGGTGATGGGAAAGGGACCTTTGGAGTCGGTTCTGAAGAAGCAAATTCGCGACCGGGATTTGGGACAACACATTCATTGCGTCGGGTTTCTCTCCGACCTTGAATCAGTGCTGCCCAGTCTGGCTTTTCTGGTGCATCCCGCGCGCACCGAGGGGTTGGGAGTGGTGTTGCTGCAGGCCGCCTCGGCGGGTACCGCCGTAATCGCATCGGACGCCGGGGGTATGCCGGAGGCGGTAACGGATGGAGAAACCGGCGTGCTGATTCCCCCGGGGGACGCAAAGGCGCTCGAGCTGGCTATGGAGCAACTGCTGCTGGCCCCCGCTCAGGCGGCCGCGTTCGGCCAAGCGGGACGGGCACGGATGCTACGGGAGTTTTCGATTCCAGTGATGGCGCAGGGGAATCTGGAGGTGTATCGCAAAGTGACGGCGGCCCGCTCTGCCGGATAACCAAAGCCCCTGACGGCAGGATGTGTCAGGGGCGCGACTTACTGCCGCTCTTTTTTTGCCGACCCGGCCGGGTGGTCAGGTCGTGTTTGCGCATCAGGGCGCGCATCTGGTCATAAGATAAGTCCAGCAGTTTGGCGGCCTCGTTTTGTCGCTGTCCACAGGCCTTCAATGCTCGTTGTAACCAACCCAGCTCAGCCTCGCGCAGCAACTCCTTCAGGGAAACCGGCCAGTCGGGGATCTCGTCAATCGCGCTGGGTACCTCGGTTTGCTCTGGCGTTTTGAGATGCTCGGCGTTTGCCATCGGTGAAAAGGGGTCAATCACAATGGTCGCGATCGGGCGTTCGGGATCGGTCGTCCGAAACAGGGATCGCTCAACGGCATTTTTGAGTTCACGAATATTGCCCGGCCAATGATGTGCGGTCAGCTGCCGGATCGCCGCATCACTGAAACCTGGAAAGTAGTCCCAGCCGAGTTCGCGACACATCCGCACGCTGAAATGTTGGGCTAGTTCATAGAGGTCGTCTTCACGCTCTCTTAAGGGCGGTAGATGCACGACGTCAAAGCTGAGGCGGTCCAGCAAATCCCACCGAAAGAGGCCCTCATCGGCCAAGGAAGGGAGGTTGGCATTGGTCGCCGCTACCAGTCGGACATCCACCTGCAACGTCTTTTGACCCCCGACCCGTTCAAACTCACCGTATTCAATGACTCGGAGGAGTTTTTCTTGCAGACGCAGTGACATGGTGGCAAGTTCATCGAGAAACAATGTGCCGTCATGGGTCAGCTCGAAGCGCCCGATATGCTGTTTCGTGGCGCCTGTAAATGCCCCGGCCTCGTGCCCAAATAGTTCGCTCTCCAGCAGAGTTTCTGTAATGGCGCTGCAGTTGATTTTTGTGAACGTCTGATCCCAGCGGGGGGAGAGGTAATGCAGGCGCTCGGCAGCCAATTCCTTGCCGGTCCCGCGCTCTCCAACAATCAATACTGAGCGGTCTATGGCTGCAAGTTTGGAGATGTGGTCCAGCGCAGCCGCGAGCTGGGGTGACTCGCCAATGATGTTGGGTGCCTGCGGATTCATTAATGAACTATACGCCTTTATAGGCGTTAAAAGCTAATATATAAGGTTAATATAACCTTTATAGGGTGTAATTTTTTGGGTCGGTGTTCTTAACCCATTGTTATAGCTAGTAAATATGAGATTGGCATGTCGATCGCTACTACCTGATAGTGCAGGCGCAACTTGCCTGACTTCACAAGGAAGTAAGCCAACATGACAAGACGGAGAGATAAAATGGATGTTATCGATGAAAGAGCCCTGGTGTATGTGGCAGTGCTATTTGTATGCAGCGCCTTGGCGGTATTTGCCGGCCCGGCGAGAGCAGCAGCCACCTTTGGTTTCGTGACGGCATCAGTTGAGGGTGCCTATTGGATGGGCCGCAGTTTGGCTGCTCGGAGCAGCTCTGCCGAACAGCGCGGATCGACTTCAGAGGGGGCAGATGGATATGCGCATTGATGCCGCGATAACGCATCGAGACCCAACCGTTAGCAGGGCAAGAATGATGGGCGCGCTGTTTGCGGGCCTCGCGCTGATGGCGGGTTGTGGAATGGTTACGGTGGTCACCGAAGAGGGCCCCAGTGACTACGCTTTGTGTGTGGAAAAGCGCGAGGCAGGTGGTGTGTCACCTGATCGCGCTGCGCTCGAGTGCGCCGAGATGGCAGAGCGAGCAGGTACCGAAATCGTATAAGAGGAGAGGGTCATGGGTATTTTTTCAAGAATATCGGATATCGTGAATTCGAATCTCAACGCGCTGTGTGACAGCGCGGAAGATCCGGAAAAGATGATTCGCCTGATTATTCAGGAGATGGAAGACACGCTCGTCGAGGTGCGCAGCGCATCGGCCAGGGTGATCGCCGATCAGAAAACGGCGTCTCGTCGTCGCGACCGCATTGCGGCCGAGGTCACGGCTTGGGAGGACAAAGCGAAGTTGGCGGTGTCCAAGGGTCGTGATGACCTCGCCAAGGGAGCGCTTCAAGAGCGCCGAGCGGTCGAGGATACGCTCCGCCTTGTCGAAGAAGAGCTGACCGCTTCTGGGGAGCAAATTGGGCAGCTCAATGAAGAGATCGGTCAATTACAGCAGAAGCTGGACGATGCCAAAGCAAAGCAGAAGAGTATTCTCTTGCGGGCGAAAACGGTGAATTCCAGGGTGCAGGTTAAAAAACAGGTGCAACGGGGCGAGTTGGATAATGCCTTTGCAAAATTCGAGCGCTTTGAGCGAAAGGTGGATAACCTAGAAGGGGAATTGCAGGCAATGGACCTCGGACGTGATACTGCGTCTAGTCTTGCCGCAGAGATCGACGCCCTGGGTGAAGAGGACTGGCTGGACGAGGAGCTACTGCGAATCAAGGGTTCCATGGCCGAGGGTGGTGAGCCCGGAATTGACTCGGGGGCACCGGAGGCAAAACAGAAGTGATGGCAGCCGTCATCATCGAGCCCAATGGATGTGGGACTGTGTGTAAGTCGTGCACGGAGACGAACAGGGAGAGGAAATGAACCCGTTTGAAATGTTGTTTGTGCCCATGGTGCTGTTCATGGTGATTGTGGCGCCGACATGGATTGTGATGCATTACCGGAGTATGAATCGATCGAGAAGCCAGCTCAGCGACGGCGACCGCCAGTCGTTGGAAGACATGCTGGTGGCGGTAGACCAAATGGCCGATCGCATCGAGTCTTTGGAATCGATTCTCGATGCGGACCACCCAAACTGGCGCCAGCAGCATGGTGGCCAGAATCAGCAGGGGAGCTAAAGATGTCTGATCGACAACGTAGTTTTGGTGAGAGCCGACGGCGAGGCTGGGGCATGGGCCTGTATCGAAATCGTTCGGAAGGCTGGATTGGGGGG
>CALKEI010000002.1 GCA_938085095.1 uncultured Luminiphilus sp.
GAGGGCATCTATGAGCCTCTGGATCTGGGCATTGCCCGCTGTCGCTTGATGACTGCGGGACCGGAGTCTGCTGCCTCAATGGGGGACGACCGTCGCAGGGTGAGAGTGGCCACCAAATTCCTGAATGTCGCAAGGGCTCACTACGCCCGGAAGGGGATGCATGCGGACCTGATCAAACTCTACGGCTCTATGGAGCTTGCCCCGCTAATGGGTTTGGCAGACGAGATCGTTGATATTGTCGACACCGGTAAGACGCTTGCAGAAAACGGTATGGCGCCTCGAGAACTCATTGCAGATATTTCCTCCCGCCTGATTGTGAACAAAGCTTCAATGCGAACACGCCATGCTTCAGTTCAAGCCTTGATCGAAGCGTTGGAAAGCGTGGTTAAGGTGGAAACCCCCTGATGACGGAGGCATTGATTACCAGGCTTGATGCAGTCGCGCCTAATTTTGAGGCGGCTTTTGCTCGTTTGCTGATCAGTCCGGCCGAGGCCGATCCTGAACTGGTACAGACGGTTTCGCAGATTCTGAGGTCGGTGGCCAGCGAAGGGGATGCAGCGCTATTACAGCTCACCAACGAGCTGGATCAGCGCGAGGCGCCCACAGCAGCGTCCTTGCGCGTGCAGGCTCAAGCCATGGAAGAGGCCGTTGCGGCGATCGATGCCGAAGTGCGTACCGCGCTGGAGCGTGCAGCAGAGCGCATCCGAGTATTTCATGAACGTCAGCTTGCCAGCAGCTGGCAGTTTGAAGACGGCGAGGGCAACGTGCTGGGGCAGCGTATCTCAGCACTGGACCGTGTGGGTGTCTATGTGCCGGGAGGGCGAGCCAGTTATCCGTCCTCGGTATTGATGAATGCGATCCCCGCCAAGGTCGCCGGTGTGGCTCAAATTGTGATGGTCTCGCCGGCACCCGGGGGGGATATCAATCCGGTGGTGTTAGCCGCCGCTGCGCTTGCCGGCGTCGATGAGGTCTATACCGTGGGTGGAGCGCAGGCGGTCGCTGCACTCGCATACGGGACCGATACGCTACCTCGGGTCGACAAAATTGTAGGCCCGGGAAACCGCTATGTCGCCGAGGCAAAGCGGCAGGTGTTCGGCCGGGTTGGGATTGATATGGTGGCCGGCCCCTCTGAAATTTTGATTATCGCCGACGGTTCGGTTGACCCAGAGTGGGTAACGATGGACCTGTTTGCGCAGGCAGAGCATGATGAGTTCGCGCAAGCGGTCTTAATATCGCCGGACGGGGATTATCTGGACGCGGTAGACGAGTGTATCGCCCGGTTATTACCCACCCTCTCACGACGCGATATTGTCAGTGTCTCACTCAAAAATCGGGGTGCTTTGATCAAGGTGCCTGATCTGGAGGTGGCCGTAAACTTGAGCAATCAGCTGGCCCCCGAGCACTTGGAGCTGGCAGTGACGAATCCTCAGCAGGTACTCGAGGGAATCTGCGCGGCGGGCGCCATTTTTATGGGGGCGATGTCCTCTGAGGCCCTCGGCGATTATTGTGCTGGTCCAAATCACGTATTACCGACCGCAGGCTCTGCTCGATTTGCCTCGCCACTCGGGGTTTATGATTTTCAGCGCCGGAGCAGTGTGATCCAGATTTCGTCCGATGGGGCCCAACGCCTGGGTGAGGTAGCCACTGTGCTAGCTGATGCTGAGGCCCTTGAGGCACACGGGCTGAGTGCCAGAAAGAGAATGCGCGATTTGGACTAGGTCAGCCGCCGTTGGCGCGAGTGCCCACCACGGCCTCAAGTTCGACGGGAGCGCCCTTGCGATCCACATTTACCCTCAGCAGATGACCTGGTCGTAGTTGCGCAATTTGTAGCATGGCAGCGCGACCATCCACGACCGGTTCCCCATCCATCGCGACAATAATGTCATTCAGCTGAATGCCAGCACGTTCGGCAGGCCCGCCGGATGCGAGATCGGTCACGATAAGTTGTTGAACCGGCCCACCCGACTGGCTCTCGCTCACCAGCACTTCAACACTCACGCCTAGCCATCCTCGAATGACGCGACCATATTTAACGATATCTTCCAGTACCGAAGCAGCCAGCTCGCTGGGCGTCGCCAGGTTGATTCCAATACCGGGAGTCTCCCCGCTCCGCTCGGAGCCCGCGGTATAAATGAGGGTATTGATTCCGACCAGCCTGCCCTGATGATCAATCAGTGCACCGCCAGAGCTGCCCAAGTGGATAGTGGCATCTGTCTGAATGTAGCTCTCATAGGTGGAGAGTTGCAGGCCGAAGCGACCGACTCCGGACACAATGCCCTGCGACACTGAGTGACCAAAACCATATGGATTGCCGATAGCAAGCACCACATCCCCGACCGCAATATCGGCTGCATCCGCCAGCGCGATAGGAGTTAATGCCGGCAGATCAATGCGCAGAATGGCGAGGTCCGTCTCGGGATCGCTGCCTACCACCAGGGCGTTTGCAGAGCGACCATCGGCCAGCAGAATCTGGATGGCGTCCGCACCTTCAATCACGTGGTTATTCGTGACGATATGTCCGTCGCCGCTCATAATGACGCCAGAGCCTAACGAGCGCTCAATGCGCTGGCGATTTCCCCTATTAGAGAACAAGCGGCGTTGTAGCGGGGAATTGATGCGCGGATCGCTCCGCGCATCGACCAATTTCGCCGTATAGATATTCACAACGGAGGGCGTTGCGAGGGCGACAGCCTCACGATAGCTGCCATTGGCGGGCATCGTCAGGGCATCACCGCGCTCCAGCACCCATTTGTCGAGGATCAGAGCGGCCGCGAGAACGCCGACCAGTGCCGGCCATAAAAAAGCAGTTACATCTTCTTTCACATTGGTCTCCTGCGGCCATTGTAAATCATGGTGCGCTGGTTATTCTTCCCAGATTGATGGCGAAACTGGATGAATGATGGCCTGCACGCGGCAGCAACTTAACGCATTTTTGGACGCACTGTTGACGCCAGCGCGGTTTGAGGACTACTGCCCTAACGGTTTGCAGGTAGAAGGCAGAGAGCAAGTGCATCATTTGGTGACGGGCGTAACGGCCAGTCAGGCGCTGCTTCAGGCGGCCCGCGATAGGGGTGCAGATGCCATTCTGGTTCATCATGGGTATTTTTGGCGTGGGGAGGATCCGCGTATCACTGGTATGAAAGCGGAGCGATTACGCACGTTGATTGCCGCGGAAATGAGTCTCTTCGCGTATCACCTTCCTCTGGACTGTCATATTGAATATGGCAACAACGCGACCCTGGGGAGACTGATGGGGGTGGCGGCGCCTCAGCCCCTGGACCCCGAGCATGCGGCAACGCCCTTGTTCACAGGCTCACTGGATCAGCCGATTGCCCTGCAAGCGCTGGCAGACCGCCTAGAAGAGTCCCTGAGCCGCGCGCCACTGGTGATCGGAGACGGCAACGTGCAGTCCATCGCCTGGTGTACGGGTGCGGGGCAGGGTTATATCGATTTGGCCGCAGATGCTGGTGTGGACGTCTATGTTACCGGCGAAGTTTCAGAGCAAACGGTGCATATCGCCAGAGAGCGCAACATTGCTTTCATTGCAGCGGGCCATCATGCGACTGAGCGCTATGGGGTGCAGGCCGTAGGGGCGCTTGCGGCTGATGCACTGGGCTGCACCCACGAGTTTATCGAGATCGCTAATCCCGTCTGAGCGGGTCAGGCCGCAGAGCTATTTGATTTATCCAGCCCAAAAGTTTCTGACAATTGCCCCTGCTCGTCCGGCTTTTTCGGAGCGTAGTCTAGCGGCTGTGCCATGTCGACCAAATGGGGTTTGTCAGCCGTGTCATCTGCCGATGCCGTCAAGGCCGCCTCGGAGATACTCACCCGGTCACCACACAATTGCTCGGCACCGCTGGCGAGGTGCGTGTAAACAGCGCGATAGTCATCGGTGAGTTTATGGAGTAGATCAGCGGTTTGGGCGAAGTGCTCTGAGACTTCAGCCTCAAAGTCTGCGCGCCCCTGTCTCGCCTGATCCAGCTGGCTTTCGAGGTCCATAATGACCTTGCGTTTATTGTCACCACGGGACGTCATCGCTAGGTACCAACCCGCGACGCCACCGATGCCGCCGCCTATGAGCAGCGCAAGAACGAGGTTCGACATTGAGTACATGGCTATTGCGGCCCTTTCCTTTGCGGGACATCCCCAGCGCACAGTCTTAAGTGTACTCCAAGGAGGGAGGGGAGTCGCCTGTTTGTCGCGCGTTGATGGTGTATTGAGGGTGTATTGATGGTGTAAAGCAGGGACTCCGAGGC
>CALKEI010000003.1 GCA_938085095.1 uncultured Luminiphilus sp.
ACCAATAAAGCCATAAAACTTGTCGAAGCCTGAATGTGTTGGCCAACGGTCAAACGGACCGGAGACACTGGTCTCCCAGGCGGCAGTCTCATGCCATTTACCAAAGGCGCCCGTGCTGTAACCATTGAGGCGCATCATTTCAGCCACTGGCGCAACTCGGTTAGGAATTTTTCCAGTGTTCCCAGGGAACCCTGTGGCGCTCTCCATGATAGAGCCGGTATTGGTCTGGTGGTGGTTGCGACCTGTTTTCAGCGCGTTCCGCGTCGGAGAGCAGAGCGCCGTCGTGTGAAAGTTGTTATAGCGCAAGCCGCCAGCGGCCAGGCGATCCATCGTGGGCGTATTAATTGGCCCACCAAACGGTGTGGTCGCGCCGAAGCCCACGTCATCGATCAGTACAATGATAACGTTCGGTGCACCCTCGGGCGCCTCAACGTTGAACAGTGGCGGTGCCTCGACATTGCGAACGTCGAGCTCTTTGAACTTGGGGGGATCAGGTTCCGCAATCGGGAGATGCGTGCGATCGACTTCAAAGGCCTGCGCACTGATACAGGCGGCCATCACTGAAGCCGACAGCCCAAATCTGGCGGCCATTCTCAACGTTTTCATCATGTCTCCAATCCTTAAATCAACCAAAAATGTATTTGCAACCCCTTCAGCGCTCGCGGCGCAAACGGGCACGGCCAATTTCATTAGCAAACTAAAGTTATGCACAAGAATAGCACGAGGTATCGGATTGACATACCTGACGACAATGAAACTTGGTCACAATGCGTTCTGCTTGTCGCCTTTTACTGATTGATCGCGCAGACCTTCACCGAGTAACGCGACAAAACGAGGAAGAAACGCATGACTGCATCAACGAGCAGAGAGGCTCAGAACCGTTCTGCTACGGCGCTCACTGGGTAGATTCCACCACATAAGCAGCAAGCGCTTCGATATCACCTGTACTCAGTTGAGCCCCGTAAGCCGGCATAGCCCCTACGCCCTGAGTGACGGCGCTCTGCACCTGCGCTAAAGAGGGTTTAAGCGTATTCAGGTTAGGTCCTACAACGCCCAGCGCATTGGCATCTGCAAGGCTATGACACACCCCACACCCAGGAAGCGCCTCATTGAAAAGTTGCTTACCCGCCAGCGCCTGGTCAGATAGTACCGCCGTCACCGCGGGTGCCGCTGCGGCGACGGGCATCGAGGCAAATGCCGGAGCAGATTCTTCATGCGCCTGGTGGGGTAATTCTGCGACGGCTTGCACCAGTAGCGCATGATCTTTCCAGCCATTGTGTCCATAGCCACGATGATTGTGCTCTGCCCCCTCTGGTTGCTGCTCACCTGCCGTGTCGATGGCTCGGCAGACAAAGCGATGCTGGCCAATGGGAATCTCTGCTGTTAATTGAAAGGTCCGCCAAGCATTGGGGCCGAGGTCCGGGCCAACCAACTCAGCTCGCTGCCAATTCGCTCCGTCATCCCCCGAGATCTCGACCGCCTGAATGCCACGCTCGCCGGCAAATGCGACGCCGTAAAGAGTATTGGTGCCCGCCAACACTGGCGCATCATCAGCGCCCGGACCATTGAGCCAGCTTTTCACTGGCATCCGCCACATAGACGGGTGCTCCGGGCCTCCTGCCATGCCCTCGGGGCGCATGCGGTATCCCGACTGCTGAATCTTTGCCCCCGACTCCATTTTCGTCGCCGCCAAATGGCGCACCCACTTCACATTATTCACGCCAAAGTATCCCGGGACCACGAGCCGTACGGGCCCGCCGTGGATCGCGGATAAGGGTGCGCCGTTCATTTCCCACACCAGCAAACAGTCTTTCAAGCCTTTTTCCAGCGGCACGGAGCGTTCAACCACCACCGCACTCTTATCTATGCCCTCCGGCAGCGTTTCCCCACCGGTAACCGTGAGAAAGTCCAGATCACCCTTGACTCCGCCGAAGCGCTCAAATACGTCGGCAACGGCCACTCCTGTCCACAGCACGCAGCCGGCTGCCCCAACGGACCACTGGGACCCAGAGGGGTCATGGGGGAAAAAGTCCCTGCCATTGCCCGAGCATTGCAGAACCGTCGCGACGGTCTGGATCTCCATTCTCTTCAGATCAGCCAGCGTTAAACGCCCCTCCTGCTCGCCGCCCGATACTTCAAAAGCCCAGTCATCACTCTGGTTGGTCATTGATGCGGGGGGCATTGGAAGATTATTGCGCACGAATAAATGCGAGGCGGGCGTAATAGGCCCGAACCCAAAGGCACTGCGACGGGTTTCCAATGCCCAGGGCAGATCGTTGTGAACGATAAACGCGTTCGACGCCTTTGTTGAGGGTAGAGCGCGAGAAGCGTTAGCGAGACTTAACGTCTGGCCGGCCATGGCGACTCCCGCAACCAGTGATTTTAGTGCGAATCGACGAGTCAATGTTTGCATGGGTGCCTCTTATCCTGCGCTATCTGCTGTGGGATCATCCTAACGACTCATCATGCCGGGGGGTAAGTGTCGAAACGCGCAAAAAGCGACACAATGACTGACAGTAGTCGCTGCTCGAGTGCCGTCACGCCAGATAAAGCGCACGCTAATCGGCGAGAACAGCTTCCAAATAAGCGATTACCACCCGCTTGGCCTCTCTGGTGTACGCAGGTGTCAGCGTGCCTTTTTCGATAAGTGATTTTCGCCAAACAAGATCCGCCAGCTCAGAGCACATTTCGCAAGCCAGCATGACCTGACGGGTTTTGGGTACCAAACCCTGACCGTGGAGTAATTGGAACAGTGCTTTTCCAAAATCCTGGCTCACCTGGTTAACCGAGACCAGCGACGCGGGTAACAGAGCCAAAATCATTTCCACCCGGTTGTTGAGATAAAAATCGCGAACGCCATCAATGTAGAGCAGCATCATATCGCGCCAGTTAGCGCTTTTAGGTGCCTGAGGGAGGTCGGCAACCATTTTCTGGATGCCGCGTTGATACAAGGCGTCGAACAGCGACTCTACCGATTCAAAAAAATAGTAAAGCGATACTCGCGGCACGTTCGCGCGCTTGGCGACCGCTTCAAGCGTAATACCCTCCAGCGAGCCCGACTCGAGTATCAGGGCTTCCGCCGCCTGCACAATGCGGTTGTAGCGTTCTATGCCCGGCTTCCGCATCGGTTGTCGAGCCGGTTTACCCAATTTTTTTGCCATGACAACCTCCTCTGTCCGCACGCCCCGCTACGTCATCATAGCGCGCATCGAACGCCTATTTTTCGGAGCGCTCTACCAAGACATATTTTCCCCATTGATACAGCCTGATGTCCCAAAGTATCACTATATCAGCGCATTAGATGCCTCGACCGGACGCCAACCAAAACCCTCCGCGCTCCGCTTGTCGCAATCTGTCGCCACTTTGAGATACTGCCTTCTCATCTGATCCAAGGCTCATCAGTCAAAATACATGAACTGGATGGCACAGCACTGGCTCGCACTCGCTCTCTTGACCGGTTACACAGCGATGCTCTTTTACAATGCCTACCTTGGCAGTCAAGCCAGCCGAGGTATGGGCGGTTACTACGTTGGCAACCGCGAGATGAGCGGCATCGTGGTAGGCATTTCTTTTTTTGCGACCTTTGCCTCTACCAACACCTACATCGGTCACGCAGGCAAAGCCTACGAATACGGTGTGGCGTGGTTCAGCATGGCAATCCTGCTGGTGGTATTCAGCTGGATGTCATGGCACTGGATCGGGCCACCCCTGCGGCGATTTGCGGCCCAGTGGGACGCCCTGACCATCCCAGATTTTCTCGGTAGTCGTTATATTGCGAGCAAAGACGACACCACCAAACACCTCCTACTGCAGACCTCTGCGCTCGTCATTGTCTTCGCCAGCCTGCTTTATCTCCTCGCCATTTTCAAAGGTGCGGGCCATCTATTTCAAATGTTTCTCGATGTTCCCTACGAGGCTGGCGTGGGCCTGACGCTGCTGATTGTTGTGCTGTATACCTCGGTGGGGGGCTTTGTATCAGTAGTGAGGACCGATGTAATACAAGGGGTTCTCATGCTTCTTGGCAGCGTGGTGATTTTTTACTTTGTCACCCGTGCCGCAGGAGGTGTGGAGGCCATTGGTACGCTTCGTACCATTCCCGATAAAGCATTTCTGTTTGAGCTCAATGGCGGCATCCCCTTTGCTGTGCTGCTCGGCATCTCGCTATCGGGAGCGCTAAAGCTGCTGGCCGACCCGCGTCAACTCTCGCGTTTTTATGCGCTCAAAGATGAAGCAGCAGTCCGTCGCGGAAAATGGATCGCCACACTCGGTCTCGCTATTGTATTGGCCTGCTTGTTCCCCGTGGGGGTTTATGCTCACCTGATATTGACGGACGTCACTGATACCGATTTGATTGTGCCGTCACTGGTGAATGATCCCGGCGTATTTCCGATCTGGGCCACGGACTTTTTAATTGTCTCGATTTTAGCCGCGGCGATGTCCTCCATGGACAGCGTGCTATTAGTTGCAGCATCTACACTTTACAAGAACCTAGTGGCGCCATTCAGGGCTTCGTCACGGGAACTACTCTGGACCCGCACCGCAGTAATCGGCTTTGCCGTGGTGGCCGCAATACTGGCACTCAATCCGCCCGGTGATATTGTTGAAATCACCATTTTCTCGGGAAGCCTTTACGCGGTGTGTTTTTTTCCCGCGGTGGTTTTCGGGTTGTACTGGGAGAAAGGCTCGGCGCGCGCGGTGCTCTGGTCGATGGCGGTGGGAGTCACCGTCCTGATCATCTGGATCGGCGTAGACCTTCGACAGAATCTCCACGAGGTGTTTCCGGCCTTACTACTCTCGACGCTCACTTACTATTTACTGTCGAGCATAGAGCGATCAACGCCTCTGCCCGCAGAGACGTCATCTGAGAGAGAGGGTTTGTGAGCGCTACTCGAGAAGCGTTTTCAGCGAAGGTTTTACCACTTTGCCCATCGCATTACGGGGCAGCGACTCAAGGATGATGAGTTTTTTCGGAATTTTGTAGGCAGAGAGTTTACCGTCACACCACGCCTTGAGTGACTCGGGCGTCATGTCAGCATCACCCTTAAGCGCCACAACCGCAGCAACCGCCTCACCCCAAGTGCGATCTTCCACTCCCAGCACGGCGACCTCAGCGATGTCCGGGTGAGTCAGTAATTTACTTTCGATTTCTAACGCCGAGAGTTTGTAGCCACCGGACTTGATGATATCTACCGACGATCGGCCCATGATGCGGTAGTAACCCTCTTCCACCACCCCGATATCGCCCGTGCAGAACCACCCCTCCACAAAACTTGAGGTCGTGGCCTCGGGGTTTCCCCAGTACTCGAGAAATACGGTCGGGCTCTTTATACGAATCTCGCCGGGCGTGCCTCCGTCTGTCACCACGGCTCCAGACTCATCGACCAGTTGCACCGCCACGTCGGGGAGGGGTTGACCGACATAACCCGGTCGCCTCTCGCCGCGGTAAGGATTCGAGAGCGCCATTCCGATCTCAGTCATACCGTAGCGCTCGAGCAGTACCTGGCCTGTCAGGTGACGCCATTCCTCGAAAACGCTTACCGGGCAGGCAGCTGAGCCCGACACGTTGAGGCGCATATTGGCAAAGCCCTCGCAAATCAATGACGCGTCGTCGTCACCAAGTGTTTGCATGTGATCAATGAGCTTTACGTAAATGGTGGGAACCGCCATAAAAACGCTAAACGTATCGTCGGCCACCTGTGCGCAAAGCCGCTGAAGGTCTAGCTTTGGCATCAGATGCACCGAGGCGCCCGCCCACAGCGCGCAGCTGAGCACATTGATAATGCCGTGGACGTGATGCAGCGGCAAAAACAGAGGAATCGTGTCCTCGGCCTCCCAGCTCCACGCTTCGACTAACGTACCGATCTGTGCAGCAATATTACCGTGAGTGGTCACGGCACCCTTGGGTTTGCTGGTGGTGCCGCTGGTGAAGACAATCATGGCCCGACGTTCAGGAGAAAGTGCGGGCAGCGGTGACAGCGTATCTGCCCAATAGTGACCTACGGTACCCAGTGGGATAGACAATCGCTCACATAAGCCTTGAATACTCGCAACCTGCGGCTCGGCCGCAACAACCTGCGTCACACCCGCGCTGGCGAGGCAATGCTCCCACTCGGACTCCGTGGCGGCCACATTGAGCGGAATCGCGATACCCCCCGCCCGCCAAATGCCGTGCAACACCGTCACATAATCTACGCTCGCCGGCATTAAAAAAGCGATCCGAGCTTCCTCAAGATCCGCCCTGCCGCCGAGCAGGCCGCTGGCACAGTGCAACACGCGCTTCTCAACCTCGGCGTAGGTCCAGCAACGCTCTCCGTCAACCAGGGCAACGTTGTCGGGCATCTCGCTGTTCAGCACGTTAAGCATTTATCGTCGCCAGCATTTGCAGTCGTCATCAGTTTACGGCAAAGCGGCTAACAAGTGCCCAGGCACTCCGAGACGACGCTCTGAAAACCTAAATACTCAGATCGTCGAGGTTGTAATCTTTGAGAGCCGCTCGCGCGGAATCATTCCATTGGTAAGTACTGTCTGACGCTAAAAACGGCTGGTATTGATAAGGTGTTTCCTCGGGAAACCGTTGCCTCCGGGCATCTATCGCATACCCAATTGCCCGTGATCGGCGAGCAACGATCTCGTCGTCAAAAACCTGAGCATCACTGTGAATACCCCCTCCCATGACGCCCAACACCGAACTGCGCTTGTGGAAGCCAAAATTCACCGTAATGCGTGGCTCAAAACCGCAATTGGGGAACGAGCCATGCAACAGCTGGCGGTTGCAGATCACGACATCTCCAGGATTGCAAACAATCGGCACGGCACCTTTCAGACGCTCACTGCCCGACTCAGCCACAAGTGCTTTGATATTCAGCTTACCCTGCTTGTGAGTACCCGGTACCACCCAGACGCCGTTGACTGCTGTGCTGCCAAAGACCTGTGCCATGAAATTAAAGCCGTGGATATCCTCGTTGAAATCTGGGCTATCCCAATGTGTCACTCCGTCTTGATGCCACGATACCGCTGCGCCAATACCGGGTTCCTTGATGAAGAGTGCCTCATTGAACGGGGTGAAATCTGGGCCATTGATCGCTTCAGTCACTTTGAGTAATTCAGGATGGGCATAAGCGCGCAAGCAGGCATCAGAAAACTGCAGCGATCCTAGCAGGATAAATGGGGCCGCTTGCGGGGCATCCTCGGAGGCTTCTGGCTCGAACATCTTCACCTGATGCCTACCATTAGCCAGTTCAGTGCCGCCAAGAGGGTCTCCCAGTGGTTTCGACCACACTAACGTCAACGCCTTGGCATCCGCACCCAGTGCCGGTTCGCCCGCAGCATTGACCTGACTCTCAGGCCCCGTCGGGAAACGTGCACGCATGAGGTCAAGATCAGCCTTGATATCGTCGAGCTCTTCGCCGCTCAACACGTTCTCAAAAATATAAAAACCATACTCCGAGTAAGCCGTGCGAATCTCTTCGGCAAGCTCACCTGTATCGGTGAAGCTCAGCGGACCGCGGTTAGGTAGGGCGAGGGCACTCTCTTGTCCCTGTAACAAATAGGCGCGCATGGCATCCGCCTCTTCACCGTAGTGCTTAGCGCAGGCCTCGATGGACTCAGCGATATTAATCATCTGACTACCCTCATGAAGTTCACTTTGAAATACGATAACAAATCACTCTGGCGGACCGTGACA
>CALKEI010000004.1 GCA_938085095.1 uncultured Luminiphilus sp.
TTGTCATTATAGGCCTTTTTTGAGCTTTAACTGTGTCCGAAAGTGTCAGTTCAACACTTTGAAGGCGAGCCGGCGCGCATGAAGAACGGGTTCCGTATAGCCACTGGGTTGCGCAGTACCGGCAAAGACCAGCTCACAAGCCGCCTGAAAAGCCTGGCTATTTTCGAGGTTATTTGCCATCGGCCGATAATCCGGGTCCGCGCGGTTCTGCTCATCCACGACAGCGGCCATTCGGGCGAGCGTCTCACGCACTTGCGCTTCAGACACCACGCCGTGGTGCAGCCAATTGGCGATGTGCTGGCTCGAGATGCGCAGGGTGGCCCGGTCTTCCATCAGCCCTACGTTGTGGATGTCGGGCACCTTGGAGCAGCCCACGCCGTGCTCGACCCAGCGCACGACGTAGCCGAGCATGCCCTGGGCGTTGTTATCGAGTTCCTGCTGAATCTGCTCTGGCGATAGGTTCTCGCAATCACCCAGCGGGATGGTCAGCAACTCGCCCAGTGAACGTCGTGCCTGTCCTGCGAGCGTCTTCTGCACGTCGGCAACCGAAACTCGATGGTAGTGCGACACGTGGAGTGTGGCGGCAGTCGGGGAGGGCACCCAGGCGCAGTTGGCACCGGCTTCGGGGTGGCCGACTTTGGCGGTGAGCATCTCGGCCATCAGGTCGGGCATGGCCCACATGCCTTTACCGATCTGTGCCTTGCCTTGCAGGCCGCAGGCCAGACCCACGTCGACGTTCCAGTCCTCGTAGGCGTTGATCCAGGTTTCCGCCTTCATGGCGCTCTTGGCGGTGACGGCGCCGGCTTCCATGCTGGTGTGAATCTCGTCGCCGGTGCGGTCGAGGAATCCCGTGTTGATAAACACTACGCGCTCGCTCGCGCGACGGATACACTCGGCGAGGTTCACAGTCGTGCGACGCTCTTCATCCATAATGCCGACTTTGAGGGTATTGCGCGGGAGCCCGAACAGATCCTCGATTTTCGAGAACAACTCAACCGTGAGACTGACCTCGTCTGGGCCATGCATCTTTGGCTTCACGATATACATGGAGCCCGTTCGCGAGTTTTTGAGGGCGCTATCGCCGCGCAGGTCGTGGAGCGCACAGAAGGTGGTGAACAGGCCATCCATAAAGCCTTCGGGGATCTCCTCGCCGTCGGCGTTGAGAATGGCCGGGTTGGTCATGAGATGGCCGACGTTGCGCACAAACAGTAGGCTGCGACCGGGCAGGGTGAGCGTGCCTCCATCAGGGGTGGTGAAGGTGCGGTCGGGGTTCAGTCGTCGTGTCAGCGTGGCGTCGCCTTTCTTAAAGGTGTCGGTGAGGTCGCCTGTCATCAGGCCCAGCCAGTTGCGATACACCACTACCTTGTCTTCGGCATCTACCGCGGCAACTGAGTCCTCGCAATCCTGAATAGTGGTCAGGGCGGATTCAAGGCAGATATCCTTAACGCCTGCGGCGTCGGTAGCACCCACAGGGTGAGAGCGGTCAATCTGGATCTCGATATGTAAACCATTGTGGCAAAGCAAAACGCTCTCGGGCGCCTCGGGGCTGCCCGTGTAACCCGCGAATTGTGACGGCTCTGCCAGGGTTGCGGATTCCCCTGAGTGTTGCTGCACTGAGAGTGCGCCCGCTGAGATCTGATACGCCGTGGCGTTAGCGTGACTACCCCCTGCCAGAGCGCAATGGGTATCAAGGAAGTCTCGTGCCCAAGCGATCACGCGCTCGCCGCGAACCGGATTGTAGGCCCCGATGCGCTCCGCGCCGCCATCTATCGGAATGACATCGGTACCGTACAGGGCGTCGTAAAGACTGCCCCAGCGGGCGTTAGCGGCATTCAGCGCATAGCGGGCATTCATCACCGGCACCACCAGCTGTGGCCCGGCAATCTGTGCGATCTCAGGGTCGACGTTGCCAGTCGTGATGCTGAAGGGCGCTGGCTCCGGGTGCAGGTAACCGATGTCTCTCAGAAACAGCTCGTAGGCGGTGGCATCAAAGCTTTGACCCCTGTGATCCCGATGCCACCGATCGATCTGCGCCTGCAGCGATTCCCGCTCGGCCAGAAGCCGCTGGTTATCGGGCCCAAGACTGTTCCAGATATCGGCCACGCCTCGCCAGAACGAGTCGGGTTCCACGCCGGTGCCCGGCGCAATGTCATTGACCAGTAGCGCATGCAGCGCCGCATCAATTTGAAGTCCGGCACATTCGATTCGGTCAGGCATGGTATGGCTCCTACTATCCGGCTGTTTGCGCTTTATCAGCGCATGATTGTCGGATGAAATCAGCGAGGGAGTCACTCTACTGACTCACCATTATTGATAACAGTGATTTAAACGATAAGCGGTATTCGCTAGGTTTATGGCTCGTCGGGGAGTTCGCTGGGTAGCGATCGCGCGATGCCGGTGATGAACTGGCGGACCCATCGATGAGGCGCATTGTTATGCAGGAGAGGGCTCCACGCCATTTTGAGTTCCAACGGAGGAATAGCAAACGGCACTTCACGAACGACTACCCGGGGATTGTCGCGCTTGAGCCAGCTGGCTCGCGTGGGCAGGGTGACGATCAGGTCGTTTTGCTCTGCAAGGGTCATCGCCGCCTGATAGTGTCGCGTGAAAACGCGAATGCGACGCTTTTCACCGAGCTTTGCGAGTGCGGTATCCACCCAGCCCAGGCGTTGCACATCGCTGGGGTCAACGCCGACGCCGACACCCATTCCGGTTTTACTGACCCAGATGTGGTTGGCGCTCAGATAGGTTTGCAGCGAGAAGTCCCCAAGAATGGGGTTATCTGGGCTTAACAAACAGGAGAAGCTGTCCTCCCATAGGGTGATCTGATGAAAAGACTGGGGCATCTGATCGAAACGATTAATCACCAGATCGACCTTTCCTCGCTCAACGTCCAGAAAGCTCACGTCTGATGGGTTCATGATATCGAGCGTGATGCCGGGGGCGTTCTCTCTGAGTTGATGCAGCACCGCTGGGAATAAGGTGGATTCGGCATAGTCGCTGGCCATGATACGAACGACCATTTGCGCCTCGCCGGGATCAAATTCCGTAGCGGGCTGCATGGCGCGGTCCACGCCTAACAGGATTTCCTTTACCAAGGGCTCAAGTTCCAGCGCGCGCTCGGTAGGGGTCATACCTTCGGAGGTGCGCACCAACAGCGGATCGTCGAACAGCGCGCGGAGCCGCCTGAGGCCATTGCTCATGGCAGGCTGTGAGAGACCAAGCTGATTGGCTGCCTGAGTCACATTGCGCTCACGCAACAAGACTTCGAGGTAGACCAGCAAGTTCAGATCAATTTGGTTCAACTTTTTCATATAATGTCGCTGAGGCGCATCCGCCTTTATTCATGATATGAATTATAACGCTTCGGCCATATTTTTGCGGTATGGCGCGAGGTGGGCAACAATGGCTCGCCACTTTGCGCTGGCGGCGGAGACGATAGAGGAATATTCGATGTATACGGCACCAACGGATGATATGCAGTTTTTGATCGACGACGTGCTCGAAGTAGGCGCCGTATTGGGCGAGCTCCCCCATTACGCGGACCTCGGGTTGGGCGCGGAGTTGACCACTGCTCTGTTGGATGAGGCGGCGAAGTTTGCCTCGGATGTGGTGTCGCCCTTGCGGCGGGTAGGCGATGCGCACCCAGCGAGCTGCAGCGATAGTCGGGTAACGATCCCCCCCGGTTACGGCGAGGCGATTCGTCAGCTGGGCGCCGGTGGCTGGGTTGGTATCTCTGCGCCGCAGGATCAGGGAGGGCAGGGTTTGCCCGAGCTTTTTGGAACGGCTGCTTGCGAGATGTGGAACAGTGCCGATATGGCGTTTGCGCTAGAGCCCTTCCTCAGTGCGGGTGCCGCTTTGGCGATCTCAGCGCACGCGAGCGAGTCGCTGACCGCCACTTACCTGGAGAAAATCTATTCCGGTGAATGGTCAGGCACCATGAACCTGACTGAATCAGGCGCGGGGTCAGATTTGGGGCCAATGAAGACCCGCGCCGAACGTGAAGAGGATCACTACCGAATCTTTGGCCAGAAGATTTACATCACCTGGGGCGATCACGACGCGACTGACAACATTATTCATTTGGTTCTGGCGCGTCTGCCCGATGCGCCCGAGGGTAGCCGCGGCATTTCGTTATTTCTGGTGCCGAAATTTCTGGTGAATGCCGACGGTTCACTGGGTGAGCGCAACGACGCTTATCCGGTCTCGGTTGAGCACAAGCTGGGTATCCATGGAAGCCCCACCTGTGTAATGGCCTATGGCGACAATGGGGGAGCCATCGGGTACCTCGTGGGCGAGGAGCATCAGGGGCTCGCTTGCATGTTTACCATGATGAACGAGGCGCGCCTCAAGGTCGGATTGCAGGGTCTTGGCGCCTCTGAGGGTGCTTACCAGCAAGCCGTGGCGTATGCCCGCGATCGGATTCAGGGTGGCGTGCCGATTATTGAGCACGCCGACGTGAAGCGCATGCTGCTCACGATGCGGGCGCTCAACGAAGCAATGCGCGCGCTCGCGTATGCCGAGGCGGTCACAATGGATCTTGCTCATGCCGGACCCGAAGCGACCCGAGAGTCGAGTCAGCGCCGTATCGACTTGATGATCCCCGTGATCAAAGGCTGGCTGACCGAATTGGGTATGGAGGTCACATCACTGGGCGTTCAGGTTCACGGCGGGATGGGTTATGTCGAGGAGACAGGCGCCGCCCAATATTTGCGCGATGTGCGTATTACCCCGATTTATGAAGGCACCAATGGTATTCAGGCGGCGGATTTGTTGAATCGAAAGCTCGGTCGCGATGGCGGTGCCACCATGGAAGCCATGCAGGCCGAGATTCGAGATGTTGCGACGGCTCTCAAAGCCCATGCCGACCCGCGGCTTAACACTATTGGAGTGTGCCTGGCGGCTGCGCTGGCGGAACATGTCGAGACGACTCAACGCCTGCTCGAAACCCTGTCCGAGGATCGCTTCACTGCACTCGGTGGTTCTTTCGACTACATGATGCAGACTGGCTACCTGTTTGGTGGCTGGCAATTGGCCCGAGGTGCTCAGGTTGCTGCCAGATTGTCTGCCCAAACCGAGCGAGCCGTTTTTTGTGACCGCAAAGTGAGCACGGCGCTCTTCTATATGGAGCGTCTCCTGCCGAGGGCGAGGGCGCACGCTGGTGTCATTGAGGCGCCGGGCGAGAGCCTTTCCGCATTTTCATTCGATTGGTTTTGAAAAAGTGAGCGTTTTCACAACACCCGATCTGTCAGACGCTCATCCTGAGGCCCTTCATCTAGCTTTTCAGTTTCGGCAGTTTGGACGGAGGGCATGCTTTGCGGGGCCCGTGTCGACCATTGCATGTCATGCGGATAACTCCCGAGTAGCTGAGGCGGTAACGGAACCGGGTAACGGGCGCGTATTATTGATTGACGGTCAGGGCGCACTGCATCGTTCTTTGCTGGGAGATCGGCTCGCCCAGCTCGCCGCCGATAACGACTGGTCGGGTGTTGTTGTCATTGGTGCCATTCGCGACGTCGAGGTCATTGAGGCGATCGACATTGGCGTGCAGGCGTTAGGTGTGTGCCCCGTCAAGACTGACAAGCGGGGAGTGGGTGACCGCGATATTCCGCTGATGCTGCGCGAGGTAATGGTGAGCCCGGGTGATTGGCTGTACGCAGATTCCAATGGCGTGTTGGTCAGTCGCGCGTCCCTCCACGACTAACCTTTTTTGATCGACTGTCTGCGGGAGAGAATCGTTTCCTGCGCAGCGGTTAATCTATTCGCATAGAGAGGTCCAGCGCCCTCACATGCTTGGTGAGTGCGCCGATGGAGATAAGGTCGACACCGGTCTCTGCAATGGCCACAAGAGTGTCGTCGGTCACGTTGCCAGAGGCTTCCAGTTCGGCGCGTCCGGCGCAGTGCTCAACCGCGTCTCGCAAGGCGTCCAAGCTGAAGTTATCAAGCATGATTCGATCTGCGCCGGCGGCTAGTGCCAGCGCTAGCTCGGCGCCGGTCTCTACCTCTATTTCAACCGGTTTATCGGGAGCGACTTGTCTTGCAGCAGCAATGGCTTCGCTCACACCGCCCGCTGCCGCGATGTGGTTCTCTTTGATCAGAAAGGCATCAAACAATCCAATACGATGATTGTGACAGCCACCGCACTTTACGGCGTATTTCTGAGCCAGCCTGAGGCCCGGAATCGTTTTGCGAGTATCGAGTAATTTCACTCGGGTATGTGCGACACGCGCGGCATAGTGACTGGCCGTGGTGGCGGTGCCTGACAGCAGCTGCAAAAAGTTGAGGGCGGTGCGCTCCCCGGTCAAAAGTGCCCTAGCCGGTCCGCTCAGGTCGCATAGCGTTGTGCCGGCCGCGATGACGTCACCATCCTTGACGTGCCAGTTGATGTGGCAGGTGGGGTCAGCCTGCCGAAAGGTTTCGGTTGCAAATGCCACACCGCAAAGAATGCCGTTCTCCCGGGTAATGATGGTGCCGTTGGCCTGCACGCTCGAGTCCACAAGCTGGGCGGTAATATCGCCCGTACCCACGTCCTCGGTCAGCGCCTCGGAAACCTGTTGTGAGATGTGGGTTGCAGTCATCATGGGCTATTGGATCGGGTGCGCCGTTGGCTTGAGTGATTGGGTATCGGTCTATGACCGGACCATTGAGGCTGCCCGGTGCGATAAGATTACCCCGTGATGACCACCGATGACCAATGGAACATTGCCGATGGCTGGCTCTCGGGTGCCCGACAGGTGCGTTCGCCCAATTGTAACCCGCGGCCAAGTGGTGCGGCTCCCGAGCTGATCGTGGTGCATGGTATTTCGTTGCCTCCGGGTCAGTATGGGGGTCCCGAAATTGAGGCGCTGTTCACCAATACCCTCGATCCTACTGCGCACCCCTATTTTAGAGAAATTGCGGATCTTGAGGTTTCGGCGCATTTTTTAATTTCTCGCACCGGAGAGATCTTGCAATTTGTGTCGACCGAGGCCCGGGCATGGCATGCCGGTGTCTCGTGTTGGGAAGGGCGGGAGCAGTGTAATGATTTCAGCATCGGCATTGAGCTGGAAGGCTGCGATGACGAGGCCTACACGGATCCGCAATACGCCGCACTGAATCAGCTGGTGAGGTGCGTGAGAAACCAATACCCCGGCATTCGGCACGATGCTATCGTTGGCCATAGTGACATTTCACCGGGTCGTAAGACTGATCCGGGACCGGCCTTTGATTGGTCGCGCCTGATCGTTATGGAAAAAAGGCAGTAAGGAGACGCACGCTGGTGTCGTATCTGGTATTCATTGTCGCAGTAGGCCTGTTTGCCCTGTTGGGCGCAGGTGGCCCCCTTCATCGGGATGGATGGTTTGGGGCGATCAGCCGTCGCGTCGATGCTGTGGAGCTTGACCTTTGGCCCTCACTGGCGCTGCGGGTTGGTGCGCCACTGCTGGCAGGTGTGGTCGTATTATGGATTCTTGAAGCCGTCCTCGGCGGCCTTGCAGAGGCAGTGATCGGAACAGCGCTGCTCTACTTTGCATTGGGTCGCGGTGATTACCCGACCGAGTTGCAACGGTTTCTGGCGCGCGCGCGCGTAGGGGATGACGAGGGCGCGTCGATGTTGCTCTCTGAGCCGGCATCGGGTGGTGTGGAAAGCGAGTCACAGGGGCGCCGAGCCATGCGGGATTTCGGCTATCGCGGATTTGCCCGATGGTTTCCTCCGGTGCTGTATTTTTGGTTACTGGGTCCTTTTGGCGCAGCGGGTTACCGGCTGGTCGAATTAGCGAACACCGGTTCCGACGGGCGTTTTGAGACAGCACAGCGATTGCTGGACTGGCTGCCCGCCCGACTGCTGCTACTCACGTTTTCCTTTCTCGGTGATTTCGAGCGTTCACGGGGCTTGCTGGTTGCAGAGGCGCTAGACAGCGAGGTTTCCACCGAGGCGCTGATAGCACAGGGTGTTGAGCGCGCCTGGCATCTGGACGCTGAGGGGATGGATCATCCTGACGGAATTGTCGAGGCGGTGGAGACGACGCAGAAGGCCATTAATCGCGCTACTGCGGTGTGGGTGGCCGTCGTATCAGTGATCGCGCTGATCTAAACGTCGTTACTGCGAGTTTTCACAGCGTCATAAAGTTCGAGTAGCTTTGGCGTGTCCGGTGGGTCGGCTACTAGTGTGGTTAGCAACCAGCCCACGATCGCGTCAATTTCGGTTTGCTTACCGCTCTCCATATCCACACGCATCGAGGAATGATTTTTTGCTGTCATCTCGCAGACTGCTCGCACCCTGTGGGGCAGCGTTGCTGCGATCTCGAGCTCCCCTGCGGCAAGCAATAGTCGCTGTACTTCTTCGATTACCTGCGCAGTGATTTCGCGCAGTGACGGCGCGAATAAGTCGCCGTTACGGACGCCGTGGATGGCAGTCAGCGGGTTGATGACGGCATTGATTGCCACTTTGGCCAGAAGCACGGACCGGATGTCAGGCTCCCACTTGCAGTCTGGTACGCCTCGCTGCCAATCGGGTAACCAGATTGGTGGCGGGATAGATTGATCAAACGCGCCCAATTGCGTGCTGCCCTCGCCTGAGAGAATCAGCTCCCCCTCGGGTGTGCGTCGGCAGCCCGATGTGGTCGACCCCAGTACCAACGTTGCTTGCCCAATGAGTGGCGCGACGGATTCCGCCAGCCCCATCCCATTGCACAGGAGCACCACCGTACTGTCTTCAGAAAGGCGGGGTGCCACAGATCGTATGGCATCCTCCACGGCCCAAGCTTTGGTGCATACCAGTAGCTGCTCGATAGATCCGCCAGTGGCGGTCTGTGCGTCACCGAACAAAACGCTTTGTTGGGCAAAAGTGTGAGTCCGGGGTTGTCGGCGCTTCAGCATCAGTTGTCGAGGTGGTGCAGTGCTGTCCCGCGTCAGCAGAGTGACGTCTGCACCAGCCCCCTGCAGCCTACAGGCAAAGAGTCCGCCGATAGCGCCCACCCCCAATACGTGCCAGCGCTGGGTCATGAGCGGCAACGTCCTTTTAGCCAAGTAGCCGGGTCAGGCGCTTGCGCAGGGGCGTAGTAGTGTTCCCACAGCGCAGTGATCAAACTGGCGATACAGTCCCCTGCATTCATCAACGCTTCATCGGCTGCAGCACCAAAAACCTCTTTCATCATCAGGGCCCTTTCCGCGCTCGATAGGCATTCGGCAGCAATCGCAGCATCAAAGTAACGGCTGCCCATGGCTGCGTACTCCCAGTCAATGGCCACCAGATCGTTGCCTACCCTCATGAGATTACCTGCGGTCAGGTCGTTATGACATAGGTAGGGAGTGTCTTGTTCAAGTTGTGTCAGCGCGTGATCGACCCCGCCGTCACTCATGACTGACCGCCACGCCTGCGACAGATGATCGGGCATATTCTCTAGGTAGAGACCAATGTCCGAGCGCAGCGTGAGCCTGCCAGAGAGCGCCGGTAGTTGATGAATGCGGCGGCAAAGTTGGCCCAGCGCTTTTCCGGAGACAGGCGCATCAAGCGGTGTGGCCCGCCGACAAATTATTGCTTGTTCAGCGGGGTCGTAAAAGACGAGGCCAGGAGCGATACCCTGCAGTGATGCTGTTTTCCACGCGGTCAGCTCAGTTTCGAAAGCAGTCTCGGCGAGGCGCGTACGTTGGTATCGAATCCGGCCAATCAGTGGGGGAGTGCAGAGAATGTCATATATGACATGACCGCTGCCCTGCGCCAACAGGGGTCCGAGCAGCGGGGGGTGCGTCAGCGGTGCCGGAAGATCCCAGTGCTGCCACTCGTCCAATGCTCGACTTAAGCGGTCTGCTGCAGCCATTGTCTTCGCCATGCGAAGTAACCGAGTGTTGCCAGAATGACATATCCGCCGAACAGGCCGGCGGTCAGTGACAGATCACGGGACAGATACAGCCCGATCGATGCGACGTCGATGGCAATCCAGTAGAGCCAGTTTTCGAGCAACTTTCTGGCCACCATCCAAGTAGCCAACAGCGCCGAAACAGTGGTCGCGGCATCGATGAAGGGTGAGGCGGCATCGGTCCATTGGGACATGGCGCCTCCGAGTAAGGTGCCGATTAGAATCAGCAGGCTGCAGGCCAGTGCATGCCGGCGTAACGGCCAGGTTTGGATATTGCTCCGTGCCTGAGGGTCATCGCTTTTCCAGGCGAACCAGCCATAGACTGCCATAGCGATATAAAACACCTGAAGCGCGGCCTCCAGATACAGCTGCACGCGCCAGAAAATAATGATGTACAGCGACGCGCTGGCAATAGCGGCCATCCAGCAGAGCCGCCGCTGCTTGATGGCGAGTAGCACATAGGCCAGTGCCAAACCGACCGCGCAGACCTCCATCACATTCACGTTAGCCCTCCGGGCCGATATCCGCGAAGTGCTCCGGGATAAATTTAGCCACCAGGACCTGACGACCAAACTGAGAATAACTGGCGCGCAATGCATGCTGAATGGCGCCGAAAACGGCGTCATCCTCGCCGCTGATTTGTGTGCTCATCGAGTTGGTCACTGCGACGACGTCTTGACCTTTAAGCAGTTCGTCGATGAATCCGAGTACCGCTACTTTATAGTCCTCGCGCAGAGGATAAACGCTCAGTTCCGCGGTCAGTTTCATGGGAGAGCCTCCATAAAGTCATAGCTCAGGGTAAGCCCCACCATACGGGGTTCTCCATACTGGCGGTAGGGTTCAAGCGCATACTCCTTTCGTGGATCGTTGCCAAAGGTGCCGAACCCCCGCACGAACGTGTCTTCATCGGTGAGGTTTCGGCCCCAGAGGTTCCAGCGCCATTGTCTCCAGGCACCCGACAGACTGGCATTTAACTGATGGGTTTCCGGTGCGCGGACATCGTGGCGGTCGGAGAAGAAATAGGCATCGCTGCCGGTAACCTCCAAATGCAGTGACGTCAGCGCAAACGGTTGCCACGTCGCGCCCACCGAGTATTGCCAGTTGGGAGCTTGCGGCTGGTCGCGTCCAGATAGGTCAGTCCCCGTTGCTGTGACGTAGTCATCAAAATGCGCATCGAGCAGCCCAAGCGTTATCTCAGCGCCAAATCGATCGGTAGGCTGCCACTGCAGTTCCCATTCCAATCCGTTGTGTCTCCCTGCAGCCGCGTTGTCGGTGTAATCAATAAACGCGGTACTGCCATCTGAGCGAGGAATGACTAGTGACCCCTTCGCTTGCTGATCATTACGATCCATAGTGAACACGGCGAAGCGCGAGCGTAGATTTTGGTTTGGCCATGCGCCCTGCCATCCCAGCTCGAGACTGAGCAGCGTCTCTTCATCGAACACACCTAACGCGGATACGGGGCCCTGATTCTGCTCGGGTAATGCGTCGATGCTAGCCAGTAAACTCGCATTGGCCCCGCCAGCCCGCGCTCCACGCGATAGCGTCAGATAAACCCGTCGCTCGGAGCGATAATGCCAGGTCAAACCCAGGCGGCCGGTCCAATAGGTGTGATCGAACTGCTTTTTCACGCTGGTACTGTCGGCATACTCACTGTCTCGCCGCTCAAGCCGTGCGCCGGCAAAACCTGACAACTGCTCGCTCAGGACCCGATTCACTTGCCCAAATACTGCCCCGGTTTGCGTGTCGATCCTGCTGCTGAAGGGAGCGGAAAGGTAGGTGTATTGTCGATCAAGATCCTCCGATTCATCGCGCAAATAGGTACCGATAACCCACTGTGTATTACCCTCATCCGGTGGCTGCAATCGCCACTCCAGGCTGCTCATCCTGCGGTCTCTGGCATATTCATCGAAGGAGCTGTACTCCCAGCCTGGAGCGATCCCAACATAGCTCCAATCCTCGTCGTAGCTGTAGAGTGTATCTGTCCGGGCGTGGCTCAACTGCAGCATGCTTTCCAAGCCGGCGAGCGAGCTGTACCAATTCAGGCGACCTGCTTTCAGAGTCAGGTCATCTTCTCCCGGCTGATCAGAGAGCGTGGTGCGGGTGTTATCCAGCGAGAATGCGTCGTATCCGTTATCAATCCGGGTGTAATAAAAGCCAGCTTCAAGAGTGTGAGCAGTGCTGTCCCACGTGACAGTGCCGCGCGCCGTCAGCTCCTCGCGGGCATTGGTATCACTGCGCCGCAGCCATTCATTGTGACCGTAACCATCACTCTCATAGCGTTGTATCGCGGCACGAGCATGCACAGTGGGTGAAAGCGCTCCACCGAGACGGGCACCCAGCCGCCGGCCACCCTCGCTTTCAACGCCCACACTGATGTCGCGGATGAGCGAGTCGGTTCCTTGGCTCCGTAACGCAATCAGCCCGCCTAGGGCATTGGCTCCCATGAGCGTGCCTTGAGGGCCACGCAGGATTTCTGCTTGCTGCAGGTCGTAAAGCGTTAGTGCACCGCCCGAACCACTCAAATCGATCCCATCGAGGAGGATGCCGACCGAGGGATTAACGGGTTCGACAAACTGACTGCGCTCGCCCACGCCGCGAATCTGAAAAAAACGACTGCGTGAGGCGCCTGAGGAGTTAGTGACATTAGGTGCCAGGGTAATGACATCCTCCAGATGCACCGCACCCCGCTGACGTTGCGATCGCTCCGAAAACACCGTGGCGCTGACCGGCGTGCGGGCTTCCTGAAGCAGGGTTGCCTTGACGGTGATTTCTTCCAGAGCGGGAGGGTTCTCCTGCCCCATGGCGACGCCTGAGTGGCGGCCCAGAGCCAGCAAGACGAGCACCCTGAATCCCAGTCCAGTGATGGCTGGCATGGATAGGGGGTGGGCAGAGTGTCTTGATGGCTTTTCTGTTAATAATGAGTGGACGACGTTCAAGCCTTGTGCTCCTCAGTACTGGGCGAAGAGTACAAAGCGTTTGGCGTTGAAAGCGTCCGAACACCTGGTCCCTCCGCCGGTATAATCCGGATCAGGTTCAACGGGTTTACCAATAAAGGTATCTCAGGCAGTGGCCACCCCGCAGGTGTCACTATTTTAGCACACACGATCGAACTCATAGCGCCCTGAAAGGGTGCGAGTCAGAAGCTGGCAGTCTGTCACAGAGTTGCCACACCAGCTCTGCTACAGTGATCTATCGGACTCAAGGAAGGGTATTTCCCGTCGCCCAGGCGTATGATGAAAAGCCGGCAGGATAGGAATGACA
>CALKEI010000005.1 GCA_938085095.1 uncultured Luminiphilus sp.
CGCATTGGAGGTCCGCATTGAGCAGGGGCGGACTGAGGTGACGGCTACGCTGGAAGTTGTGCGCAGAATCGCGGGTCACGGCTCGCTTACGCTGGATGGAGAGCAGCTGGATCTGCAATGGGTTGAGCTGGATGGCGCACGTTTGAGCGAAGAGCAATATGAACTGACGGAACAGCACCTCATCATTGCTTCGGTCCCCGATCACTTTACGCTGCGCACTCGTGTGGTGATCTGCCCCGAAGACAATACCTCGCTGGAGGGGTTTTACCGGTCGCAGAGCGCTTACTGCACTCAGTGCGAGGCAGAGGGTTTTCGCAAGATCACCTATTTTCTGGATAGGCCCGATGTGATGGCGGTCTACACCGTGACACTGGAGGCTCGGCGTACCGAATGTCCAGTGCTGCTGAGTAATGGCAATCTGGTGAAAGAAGAGAGTTTGGATGACGGTTGGCATCGGGCGGTCTGGTACGACCCTTTTCCGAAGCCGAGCTACCTCTTTGCCATGGTCGCGGGTGATCTCAAGCGAGTGAGCGATGCGTTTACCACCTGCTCCGGCAAAGTGGTGGACCTTCATATTTGGGTCGAAGAGAAAGACCTCGGTTATTGCGATCACGCGATGAACTCGCTGAAAGCGGCTATGCGCTGGGACGAAGAGGTCTATGGGCTTGAATACGACCTCGATCTCTACAATATCGTGGCGGTTGATGATTTCAATATGGGGGCCATGGAGAACAAAAGCCTGAATGTGTTCAACACCTCATGCGTGCTCGCTCATCCTGACATTACGACGGATATGGGATTTCAACGCGTAGAGGCAGTGGTCGCTCACGAGTATTTCCACAATTACTCCGGCAATCGAGTGACCTGCCGTGACTGGTTTCAGCTCAGTCTCAAGGAGGGCTTCACGGTCTTTAGGGATAGCGAGTTCTCTGCAGATATGAATTCCCGGGGGGTAAAGCGGGTAGAAGACGCGCTATTTCTGCGCACCCACCAGTTCGCAGAAGATGCCGGTCCTCTGGCTCATCCCGTGCGTCCTGATGCCTTCATGGATATCTCGAACTTTTACACGCTGACCGTGTATGAGAAGGGAGCCGAAGTGGTGCGAATGTTGCACACACTGCTTGGCTCCGATGCTTTTTATGCGGGTACCAAGCTGTATTTTGAGCGTTTCGATGGACAGGCTGTCACCTGTGATGATTTCGTCGATAGCCTCGCGGAAGCATCGGGTCGCGACCTTGAGCAGTTCCGACGTTGGTACGAGCAGCCGGGTACGCCAGAAGTGGCATTTGAGGAGCAGTATGATGCGGCGGAGCAGCGCTACAGCTTGACGCTGCGCCAACATAATCCGCTGACCTCGGACCACAGTGACGGTGCGCCGTTGGTGATCCCGGTGGCTGTGGGCTTGCTGGTCGACGGCGAGCCCCTGCAGCTGGATAACGGTACGACTCGAGTGTTGGCCCTCACTGAACGTGAGCAGACGTTTACTTTTGAGGCGGTTACCGCTCAACCGGTACTGTCGTGTCTGCGTGACTTTTCTGCGCCCGTGCGGCTGGTTACCGAGCAATCTGAGAGCAACCTCCTGACCCTGATGGGGAGCGACGACAACACCTTCGTTGCGTGGGATGCCGCGCAAAGTTTGTTGGCAAGAGAGATAGAGAATGCGTCGACCACAGGGGAAAAAGCTGGCATTCCGGATGCGCTGTCTCAAGCCTGCGAGCAGGTGCTGACGGGACCCATGGACGCCGCGATGAAGGCGCTGACCCTATCGCTGCCCAGCGAGGAATATCTGGCAGACCGTGCCGCGCAGAGGGGGTTGGTCCACGTTGATGAGCTCCACCAGCGTCGCAATGAGGTGAAGGCTGGGTTGGGAGCGGTACTGGGTGACGCGTGGCGAGCGGCACTGGCGCATCATGACGCACCCCGATCGTACGGCGCTCATGCCGGAGATATAGGCATCCGGGCCCTGCGCCATCTCGCGCAGGACTACCTGCTGGCGGCCGACGCCACAGACCTCGAAGCCGCCTACGTTCTCTACCAGCGCGCAGATAACCTCACAGATCGTCTAGTCGCTTTGCGCTGGATTGCACATTATGAACAGCCTGATAAAAGAGCAACGGTGCTTGAAGATTTCTACAGGCAATGGCAACACGAGGCGCTGGTGGTCAATCAATGGCTGACCGTTCAGGCCACCCGGCCAGATTCCGACTGTGTCGAGAGTGTGTTGGCGCTCATGCAGCACGATGCATTCGATTGGCGAAACCCCAACAAACTTCGAGCGCTGATCGGTGCGTTTGCCGGTGGCAACCCTATTGCGTTTCATCGCGCCGACGGTGCCGGTTATCGGTTGATGGGAGATGTGATCGAACGGGTTCAGGCGAGTAACCCCCAGATCGCTGCGCGAATGCTGGCGCCTCTGACTCGTTGGCGTCGCTACGCTGTCGGTCGGGATGCCATGCGTGGCGAGCTGGAGAGACTGGCAGCCATCGATCCGCTGCCCAAGGACGTTTTCGAGGTGGTGAATCGGGCCCTCACCGAGCCCAAGGTGTCCTCAGGCGGCGCTATTTGATGAGGGTGTTTGCCAGAGACGCCATTCTCACGAGGCGGGGTAAAGGCTAAGCGTATCCGCCTGATCAGCGCGGCCGTCCGGTACGGGTTCGTCGCGGAGTGCTTCGATAAGACCCAGTTCGGCGATGGTGAAAGCGCCCCCTCCATACAGAGAGCGGTCTAGCGCTTCCAACTTTGCGCTAAGCGACGGGGTGCTGAGGCGCGCCAACTCATTAAATGATGATAGAGCACGACCGTGATGCAGCGCGCCCCATTGCAGTACGGCGAGCCTGAGTGCGGTCAGGTCTCCCTGCTCCGACGCCCGTCGAATCTCTACCATAATCTGCCGTTGGCTCCCGGTGTTGACGGACGTGGAGCTCATGTCAGCTTGTTGAGAGTCAGAGGGGCGACGACTCAAGCAGAGCAGTGCCGCGAGGACAATGGCAGCCAGCCAGCCTAGACCACCCAGCGCCCACAACCATCGAGGTGCCGCACCGATGGCGCCAC
>CALKEI010000006.1 GCA_938085095.1 uncultured Luminiphilus sp.
CACCGAATCGAGGGATTGGGTCCACTCTTCAACTTCGGTGGCATCCAGCTTTTCCATGATGATCTCCCCAATGCACCGAGACTATAATGATTAGAAATCGAGGAATACGATCAAATTCCATTTAAGAACTCGATACAACCCCATAGCAGCTTGGAAGTTAGCAATAATTAGGGGCGAGCGTAATATAGTTCTATTTTGAAACTTTATTTAATGCGACTAATCGGTGCTTTTAGCCGGTAAACGCCCTGACTTTTCCAGAGTGCGGGCCAGACGTCGTGCGACGTGTTCGGGTTCGAGCGGGGCTGGGAGCGCATGACCTGGTGTGATGGCGCATGCCGGGGCGATGCTGCGCGGGTTATCGGAAGCGCAGGTTGTGGCGGCCGAGATCATCGAGAGACTGGGCGCCCATCAGCTTCATGTCGCGTATTAATTCGGCTTGCATGTTAGTAAGCGCTCGCTCCACTCCCGCCTGGCCGGCGCCTGCGAGGGCATATAGGTACCAGCGGCCGCCAGAACAGGCCTTGGCGCCGAGTGACAACGCCTTCAAGACATGAGTACCCCGTTGGATGCCGCCATCACAGATCACATCGATTCGGTCACCCACGGCATCGACAATCTCCGCCAGTTGATCAAACGGAGACCGACTGCCATCGAGCTGCCGCCCGCCGTGATTAGATACCATTATGGCATCTGCTCCAATGTCGACCGCTTTTTTGGCATCCTCTACCGACATGATGCCCTTCAGGCAAAAGGCCTTGCCCCAGCGCTCGCGAACCTGTGCGGCCGCATCCCAATCCATTGATTGGTCCAGCATCGTGGAGAAATAATCCGATACCGAGATACTGACGTTGGACCCCTCTGGAATATGTTCTTTGAGATTGGATAGCTCGAAAGGCTCTCGGAGCAAATAATTCATTGTCCAACGGGGGTGGGTAGCAAAACTGAGCAGACTCGACGGCGTTAATGTCGGGGGAGAGGTGAACCCCGTCCACAAGTCCCGCTCCCGATTACCCCCGACGATGGTATCTACCGTCAGTGCCAGCGCATCGAACCCGGCTTCGCGGCAGCGATCGATCATGCCCCAGGTCAGGGCTTTGTCCTTGTGGTAGTAGAGCTGAAAAATTTTCGGAGTGCGGATGGTCTGCGCGATTTCTTCGATCCCAACCGTTGCGAGAGACGATATACCAAATAGCGTGTTGAAGGCCTCGGCCGCTCGGCCCACTGCGCGCTCGCCATCGTGATGAAATAACCGTTGCAGCGCTGTGGGCGAGAGAAACAGGGGCATATCCATGGGAATGCCCATCACGGTCGTCGACAGATCAACCTTCTCGACGCCCGCCAACACGTTGGGCACCAAATCGCAGGTCTCGAAGGCTTCGGTATTGCGCCGATAAGTGACCTCATCATCTGCCGCGCCATCGATGTAATGAAAGATCGGACCCGGCAGCCGCGCCTTCGCCAAACGGCGAAATTGCGCCGTGTTGTAGCAGTCAGCGAGTCTTATCCCCATCGTGGTTCCCAGTGTGAGCGGTTACTTAAGCGGTTGCACCGGCATCTGCTCATGAAATGCTTCGACACTCTCGATCAGCGTTGCCCCCTCGATGGTGGCAAAAGGTTCTGTCTGCCAGCGCTCACCGCGCATCTGTATCAGAATGCGGCTAGGCGCCTCAGACAATACTGTCTCTCGATAATAGTTGCGCATCGCCTCTAAGGATACCGCCTCTACTGCAGCGATCATCTCCGTCCGGCTCGAGAAGTCATATCGTTCTCGATCCCAATCTCCAATAAACGGCCCCGCTTCATCCGAGAGATTGGTAGGCGGCTCTGTCAGCTGCGTCAGCACACCCGATTTAAGGTTGGCGAACTGCTCCGCTGTCAGCTCGTCGAGCATGACCGCATATTCTTCGGCAAAGGCCTCAAAGCGCGCCAACATCTCTACCGGGGTTTTCACCGGAGTCTGAATGTAAAACCCGACCATCGGATGATCCTGCAGCGTCGTGGTCAGCCCGCCCGCTGCGTAACCTAACTGCTCCTCGGTCCGCAATGTGTCGAAGGCGCGATTTCTGAGATGCCGTGCCAAGACGCGGCCGATGGCCTCGTTCATCACACTCGCGTCAGGGGCTGCATACAGGAGCATCATCCCCAGATCCTCAACAGGCAGATCCGTATTTTTCACCAGCGTCTGACCCGGCACCGGTGAATAGACGCGTTCACGAGCATATGCGGTTGCCGCGGATCGCTTCGCCGGTAGCGCAATGCGGAGCGTCGCTGCCAGGCTCTCAGCAAACGGCGCATCGTAGTTACCAAATAAATACACTCGCACCAGCGCGGTTTCCAGAACGGTTTCGACAAACGCGTTAAAACGCTCGGGCGTCACCTTTGCTACCGCGTCGAGCAAAGAGGCTTCGTCATAAAATCCGGTACGAGTCAGGCTCGACAGGGTGCTACCCAACTGCCTGAAGGGTAACTCACGCTTGCGATTCTCAAGCCCCCTGACAAAACGATCCACCGCCTGCTCCAGTGACTGCGCGCTGGGGTCAATCCGCAGGGCAGAAAGTGCTGTGGCAATCAGCGTCGGCTGCTTGTCAGTAAAGCCCGAAATCGACAGCCTCAAGCCCTCATCCAACCCCAGACTCAAGCCCATCCCGGCAATGCTCGCCTCATTAATCAATGCGGTCTGCTCAAGCCCATAAAGATCGGACCACAGCACCAGCATCACCGCGGCGTCCACCTGTTGCTGACGCAGCGGTGAATTGAGATAGATCTGCGCATACCCCCGTGGCAAATTCGCGAAGGCCTCACTCCCCTGCAACCACACGCTCAGGCCCGGCTCATCAATGACCAACTCAGGCGTGCTGTTGGTGACGGCGAGCTCAAACCGCTGGGGTAACAACTGGTTCTGTGCGGGGAGTGCCAGCTGATAATCAGCCGTCTGCCGCGCCAATTCCGCCGCATCCGGCACCACCAGAGGCTCCACCGCGTATTGACCCTCGTAAAAATAAAGGCTTTCCGATACTACCTGCGACTGATCAATTTCCCACACGTGCAGCCGCTGCGGCACCAACTGCGCTAACACGGCCTCCACCGCTTCCTTGTCGAAACCCTTGAATCGATAAGGGGCCTCAATGGCATACCGTGCCGGATAAGTTTGCATCGCCCGGGTCAGCTCGTGCGCGTAGCTGAAGTCATCCATTTTTTCCAAAAAGCGAAAGCGGTTCGCCATTGACGTCCCAAACTCTTCGGCATACCGATCGTCGATGCCCTGCTCGCGCAGCATGTTCAGGTAGCCCAGTAACATAGCGGTAATATCGTCTCGATGGGCCAGCCCCTCGGGGGTCAGCTGCACTGAAAACGTAAACAACCCGTAATTGCCGTAGCGGGCCGGGTCTGCGCTCACTATGAGGGCACTGGCCCACCCCAGATCACGCAGCCGCACCGCCGGGGTATCCGGCATTTCGGAGCCGAGAATGTAGGACAGGTATTCGCTGGGCTTGGTGTCGTAAAGGTCGCTGTTGTTGTCGATGATAAAATCGAGTCTGAGCTCACGGGTATCGTCCTGTGGGGCGTAATGCACGCGCTTTGCACCCACCTCAGCGAAATCAATGGTCGCCGACATTTTTGGCTTGACCGCCTGTTTGTCGGGAATGTCACCAAAGTGCCGCTCCGCCAGTGTTTGCAGGGCCTCCAGCGGCAAGTTGCCGATCAGCGATGCCTTCATGAGATTGGCGCTGTAATACTGCTCGAAAAATGCCACCGTCGCTGCATGCAGGCCCCCTTCAGTCTTGTCTGCCAGCGACTCGAGGTTGCCAATCTGGAATCGATTGGCAGGATGCTCGCCGAGCAATTGGCGCGCCAGCCGGTAGACAATGCGGAAGTCCTGCTCACGGCGCATGGACCACTCAGCGTTCACCGCGTTTTTTTCCTTGTCGATATAGGTGGGATCTAACAGCGGATCGGTAAAAAAGCTCGAGAAACGATCCAATGCCTCGGCAAAGGCATCGTTCTCGACCATCATCATGTAATTGGTGATATCCAGGCCCGTGTAGGCATTGGTCATGCCACCGTGCTCTGCAGTAAACGCCATGAAGCCATCGGGCTCTGGGAACTGGGCCGACCCCATGAACAGCATGTGCTCCAGATAGTGCGCCATACCCGGGTACTCCTCCGGATCTGACGCCGCTCCAAGGCCAATGCTCAGCGCCGCCGCAGATTTTTCCGCGTTTGGATCCGACACTAGAATCACCTCGAGACCATTTTCCAGTTCGATCAGCCCATACTCCCGGTCGTCGTTGGGGCTGATGATCACCGCGGGCTCGGCTTCCTGGCTCGGTGCGGGGGGCTGACCACAGGCGGCCAAAAGGCTACCCAACAGCGTACCGATGAGGGCAAGCACGACTCGCTTTGGTCGAGACAATGAAGAAGGCGCAGAATAGGCGGCCGATAAGCCTATGGATAATCCACTCATTAAACAGTCACTCTTTGCTCATTACTCAGGAGGCGGCCAGCGAATCCCTCGATGGCCAGGCAGATAATATGGCGTTGACCAGCGTCGCCAGAGGTATAGCAAAAAATACGCCCCAGAGACCCCAAAGGCCGCCAAAGAACAGCACCGCGATCACGATCGCGACGGGATGTAGGTTCACTGCCTCGGAAAAGAGGAGCGGGACCAGCACGTTGCCATCGAGGATCTGAATCACCACGTAGGCGCCGACCACCCAATAAAATTCTGGGGTCACACCGAATTGAAAATACGCGACCATCATTACCGGAATGGTCACCAGCATTGCACCAATAAAGGGCACAATCACTGAAAAACCGACAAGCAGGCCCAGTAACGCCGCGTAATTTAGGGAGAACACCGCAAACACCAGATACGAGGCCACGCCGATAATAAGCACCTCAATGCC
>CALKEI010000007.1 GCA_938085095.1 uncultured Luminiphilus sp.
TCTTCAGAGATCGGGCCGGCACTTACCGACAGTCCGCTGGTGCGAAAGCTGACCTTTACGGGTTCGACAGAGGTGGGGCGGCGATTGGAGCAGGCCTGTGCCGCGACGCTTAAGCGGACTTCCATGGAATTGGGCGGCAACGCGCCGTTTATTGTCTTTGACGATGCGGATATCGATGCGGCAGTGCAGGGCGCGTTGATCTCCAAGTACCGCAACAGCGGACAAACCTGTGTCTGCACTAATCGTATTTTCGTGCAGGACGCCATCCACGATGTCTTCGTCGAAAAGTTGGTGGCAGCCACCGCCGAGCTCAAAATGGGTAATGGCCTTGATGAAGGGGTGCAGCAGGGTCCGCTGGTGAATGAGCAGGCAGTTGAGGATGTAGATCGCTTGGTGCGCTTATCAACCGAGGCAGGGGCGCAGGTTGCGCTGGGTGGCGCGCGCTCTGATCTGGGGCCCTGTTATTACCAACCCACTGTGCTCACCGGGATTACCTCAGAGATGGCGGTTTTCCGGAATGAAATCTTTGGGCCGGTTGCTCCGGTCATGTCGTTTGCTGATGAGGCGGAGGCGATCGCTCTGGCCAACGACACGGAATTTGGTCTCGCCTCGTATTTCTACACTCGCGATATTGGCCGAGTTTGGAGGGTGTCCGAAGCCTTGGATTACGGCATGGTTGGGGTTAACGAGGGCATTATTTCCAACGAGATGGCGCCCTTCGGTGGCGTGAAAGCGTCGGGATCAGGGCGAGAAGGTTCCAAATACGGCATCGATGACTATCTCGAGATTAAGTACATCCTGATGGGTGGGCTGGATCGTTAAAAGGGTGCGATCTGAGACAGGACTGAAACCCTGCAGCTCGACGTGAACAGATTATTAGTGACGACGGGCTTATGGCGTCCATCGCGGAAGGTGTGTTGATGACCATGAATACAGGTGATTTTCGACAGGCACTAGGGCAATTTGCTACCGGTGTTTGTCTGGTGACGGTAGACGACCCCGAGCTGGGGCCGTTAGCCACAACGGTTAATTCTTTCTCGTCGGTCTCATTGGATCCCCCGCTTGTGCTGTGGAGTATCCAGAGCACCTCTGACCATCTGGGCGTCTATACCGGTTGTGTGCATTTTGGTATCAGCGTCCTCACAGCAGATCAGGCGGCGCTGTCCGGGCACTATGCGGAGCGCGGCGGGCACAACGCGCTTTCAGAACACTTCATCACCGGTTCGGCGGGGGAGCCGAAGTTGATCGATGCGCTGGCGCACTTCTCCTGCGCCACGCATGCGGTCCACCCCGGCGGTGACCACCAGATTATCGTCGGTGAGGTATTGGGCTTTGAGTCAGTAGAAGGTACCCCGCTGGTATTTTACGGTGGCGGTTACCGCTCGCTTGCCTGATGGGCTGAATCGTCGGCTCGTCGCGGCGCACAGTGTCTTTTTCGCGAGCCGCGTTAACCAGAGCTTACATGCCGTTCATGTAGGTCTCGTGATCGATCAAGCCGGCGTTGCGGATAGGTTTGAGTGCACTGGCATAAGCGAGCAGCAGTTCAAGCGCGTAGTCACAGCGAGCACTGAAGGCGTCGTGCAGGTCGCCCTCGTTTTGGGAAGCGTCCTCATTGCACAGGGACTTCACATGCCGCGCAATCAGCTGTTCTGGTAGCCAGCACAGTCGGTTGTTTTTATAGCTGCTCATTCTCAGTTCGGAGATCACGTAGGCCCCGCCTTCTCCGGCGGATACGGCACAGGGCAGCGCGGGTTTATGCGAGAGCTCCCCGGTTGCGGCCCACAGAAGAAAGAAATTTTTCAAAGCCGCCGGAACCATGCCATGCCATTCCGGTGCAATCACGATAAACCCATCGCAGGCATCGAGCTCCGCCTTTAATGAGGGAATGGCAGACCACTGAGGACCGTTGCTCCACAGGCTCTCATCCCACAAAGGCAGGGGTGTCTTGCCCAGATCAAGGGTCCAAGTGTGTAAGCCACTCCTCGATGCCAGTGCGGTCTCGAGGAATCGACCTACCTTGGCGCTCTGGGAGTCCTTGCGGTGACTCCCGATGATCACGCCGATTTTCATCGTAATGCCTGTTAGGCCGACAGCGCGTCATTGAACAGCGCCAGCGTGCGCTCTTTGGCCTGCGCCGCAGCTGCTGCATCGAAGGCGTCACGCTGATCGCAGTTGAAACCGTGATCAGCGGCGTAAACATGGACGGGCAAGTTGGGTTGTTTTTCTTGAAAGGCGGCGACGGAGTCCATCGGAATGTGGGCGTCCTGCTCGCCGAAATGTAAGATAATTGGGCAGCCGGGCGTCATATCCGAATTGTCGGGAATGCCGCCGCCATAGTAGGCCGAAGCTGCCGAGACGTTGCTGAGGTTGCAGCTGGAGAGCCAGGTAAGCAATCCGCCAAAACAGTAGCCCACGACGCCGACGTTGCCGTGTGTCGCCGCGTGATTGATAGTGGCCTGCAGGTCATTCAGCGTTTGGCTCATATCGAGCTTTTGAAAGGCCAGCTCAATGCCCGTGTTCATGTCGTCCTCGGTGTAACCCAATTGCACGTCCCGCTCCAGCCGGTCAAAAATGGCTGGTGCAATGGCGTAAAAGCCCTCGGCCGCATAGCCATCCACCACTGAACGAATGTGAGAGTTCACACCAAAGATTTCCTGAATCACGACCACCGCCCCTTTGGCTGTCGCGGAAGGGCTGGCCTCGTAGGCACCTAACTCAAATCCATCTGCGCAGTGAATGGTTGTCACCGTCATCGTAGTCTCCTTTGTGACCCGTCAGCGAGTCATTGTGTGAGCGGAGCGGTATTGTGAACAAAGTGAGCGCTGATTGAAAACCCTGTCGCCATCAAACGGCAATAATCGTATCTGAGCAGGGGCTCGACGGTTTCCATCGGCAGAGCCAGCCCCTACAATTAGGCCTCCCGGTTTCCCGGTAAACGCTTGGCAATCGTTGCACGGGGTCTATCCCGCAAGATGCGCCCATAGACGGCTTTCCGATATGTCTGCACCGAACACAATGATCTCTAGCGCTGATTTGGCCTCGCTTGTCGAAAACCGGGGCGCGGTGGTGCTTGACGCCTCCTGGTACCTGCCTGCCGAAGGTCGCGACCCGGGGTCGGAATTTTTGGCCGCGCGCATCCCCGGCGCGCAATTTTTTGACATTGAATCGATAGCCGATTCTGACCACGAATGCCCTCATATGCTGCCCAGCGAGGCGTTTTTTACGGAGGTTGTTCGTTCGTTGGGAATTCATGCTGCTACTCGCGTCGTCGTGTACGACGGAAAAGGGTTGTTCTCGGCAGCCCGTGCCTGGTGGATGTTTCGCGTTTTTGGTCACACTGAAGTTCAGATACTAGAGGGGGGATTGCCTGGCTGGATCGCCGCCGGACATCGGACCGAGAGCGGTAATGCTCCGAATTTGCCCGCCGGACAGGATTTCGTTGCGACGCGTCAGCAAAAGTGGTTCGCCGACGTGGAGGTCGTCAAGGCCGCGTTGATCGATGATGCCAGCATTGTGCTGGACGCGCGTTCTGCCACTCGATTTCTGGGTCAGGAGCCTGAGCCGAGGCCTGGAGTTCGACCTGGCCACATTCCGGGATCGCAAAACCTTCATTACGCGCAGATTCTCACCGGTGATCCATCACGTCTTAAATCCACTCCTCAGCTGGAGGCGCTATTCGAATCAGCGGGCGCAGCAGCGGGCAAGACCGTCGTCACCACCTGTGGGTCAGGCATTTCGGCGTGTTTGTTGGCGTTGGCGCTGCATGAGCTGGGACGCTCACCGGTAGCCGTTTATGACGGCTCCTGGGCAGAATGGGGCGGTCGTGCAGATTGTCCGGTGGCGGGGGGATGAGAACCGCTGCACTCTCTGTTATCGTCGCGCGCTGAGAAAATCATGCATAACCTATGACGACTTCATATCTCATTGGCAATTGGAAGCAGCACGGCAGCAGGGCATCGATAGCTGCCTTCGCTAGTCAGTGGTCATTCGAAAGTCACGACAAGCTGACCGTCGCTATTGCGCCTCCGTTTCCATACATCGGTGAGCTGGGGGCGAGCCTGCCGGATTGTCAGCTGGCCGCTCAGGATTGCTCGATTCATGAGCAGGGAGCGCATACCGGTGAGGTGTCTGCAGAGATGCTGGCGGAGGTAGGCTGCCGTTTTGTTTTGGTGGGGCACTCTGAGCGGCGCGCGCACCACGGTGAGACCGATGAATTGATTGGACGCAAGCTGGCCGCCGCGCAGGCCGCAGGGCTGATCCCGGTGCTCTGCGTGGGCGAAGATAGTGCGACGCGTGAGGCGGGGGATCAGAATCGCGCGGTGCGAGCGCAGCTTGGCGCTGCATTGCCGGGTATCGCATCACAGTTGTTGATCGCCTATGAGCCGGTATGGGCGATTGGTACAGGGCTGACAGCGACGCCTGATCAGGCGAATGACATGCATGCAGTGATCAAAGCCGAGGTGAATACGTTACTAGGCGAAAACACTGATATCGCT
>CALKEI010000008.1 GCA_938085095.1 uncultured Luminiphilus sp.
GCTGACTGTGGGCGCTGATGGCGCGAGATCGCGGGTGCGGGAATTGGCGGGGATCCCCACGCGGGAGTGGAGTTATCGGCAAAGTGCCATCGTCGGCACCGTCGCGCTCGAATCGACTCATAAGGACACCTGCTGGCAGGCCTTCCTCGATACGGGACCGCTGGCGTTATTACCACTGGCTGACGAGGACAAAGTCGCCATTGTCTGGTCTTTAGATGACTGCCAACACGAGCAGATCGCGGCGCTGTCTGACGCCCATTTTTTGGCCGCATTCAATCGTGCGTTAGGGGGTGATGCGCCGGTTGCGGTCGGGGTAGGTCCGCGTGCCAGCTTTCCCCTCAGGCAATCCCACGCCATTGACTATGTTGAACAGAGTTTGGCTTTGGTCGCTGATGCGGCGCACAGTATCCACCCGCTGGCAGGTCAGGGAATTAATTTGGGGCTATCTGATGTGCGGGTGCTGGCAGAGGAGCTGACGGCGGGAGTCGGTAGCGGTCTTCCGGTAGCCAGCGCAACCCTGCTCAAACGGTACCAACGCCAGCGAAAGACCGAAAATCTGGCAATGATGGCCGCCATGGAAGGATTCAAGCGCGGCTTCGGCAGCCACAACCCCCTCGCGGTGGTGGCGCGCAACATTGGACTGGGTCTGGTGGATCAGCGGGCCTGGTTGAAGCGTTGGTTTATGGATCAAGCGCTGAGCTGAGCTAAACACCATGTCAGCCCGTGAGCATCACACCCACAAACAAAGTCAAATAAACGGCTCACCGCGTTGAGGAGTTCTGCAGCGGTCAGGGGCGCAGTGAAATGACGGGCCAGCCCAGAGCTTCGGCATGGGCGCGCAGCGTGGCATCTGGGTCTACTGCTACCGGGTGTCCGACGTTATTCAGCAGCGGCAGGTCATTGTGCGAGTCAGAGTAGAACCACGTCTCTGCGGGGTCTGGCATCCCGGCGTGGCGCTTGCGCCAACTGGCGAGGTGGGTGACCTTGCCGTCTTGAAAGCACGGCACTCCCTCGGCTTTTCCCGTATAGCCTTTGTCGGTGATGCCCACTGCGCTGCCCAGCCAATGCTCAAACCCCAGTCGCGCGGCGATCGGTTCGGCAACCACCTCGTGGGTCGCGGTCATCATCAACAATATATCCCCGGCAATGCGATGCGTATTGAGGAGTTCAAAGGCCTTGTCCAGCAGCATGGGCTCAATGCACTCAGCAATAAATTGCCGCTGAAGCGCCCGCACCTCATCACGCGTTTTGCCTGCCAGCGGCGCGAGCACAAAATCCAGATAGGCCCTCATATCGAGCTCTCCTGCTTGATAATCAGCATAGAACTGATCATTTTTCAGGCCGTAGTCCTCTGCCTCGACCAGCCCGATATCACACAGAAACTCGCCCCAGCGATGATCTGAGTCACCCGCCAGTAGTGTGTTGTCGAGATCAAAAATTGCTAATGCCATGCTGTGAACCGATCACTGACAGAATAAAGATTGTCCTCCACGTGCCGCGGGCGGAGGATGTGTGGAAGAATACGGACTGTAGGCGCGTGTCTCAATCCCGTGCATGGATGTTTCACCTATCCGGAAAATGAATTTGGAGCATGTGATCGACAACGAGCGGGTCATCGACCGTGAGGGCTTTAGACCAAACGTCGGCATCGTCATCTGTAATGCCGAAGATCAGGTCCTTTGGGGTCGGCGCATTAACGGGCGCGATTCGTGGCAGTTTCCTCAGGGAGGCGTGCACGGTGGTGAGAGTCCGGAAGAGGCGATGTACCGCGAACTGGAGGAGGAGGTGGGCCTCCGGCCAGAGGCCGTTGAGCTGCTTGGGCGCACGCAGGGCTGGCTGCATTATCGCCTCCCGAAACGTTTTATTCGGAAGACCGAGAGTCCGGTCTGTATCGGACAGAAGCAGATCTGGTTTCTGTTGCGGCTCACCGCGCCGGAGAGCGCAATCAAGCTAGATGCTCACGAAGACCCGGAGTTCGATGACTGGCGATGGGTGAGTTACTGGTTTCCCGTCTCGGCCGTGGTGGATTTTAAGCAGGCGGTCTATCGACAGGCGCTGGCGCAATTAGCAGGTCGTTTGGCACCCAGACAGCGCAATCCGCGCGGTCGCAGGAGACAGCGCTAATGCTTGAGGTGCTTCGCCGTCTGATTCAAGACGTGAATGACGCTGACTCGCTCGAGGACGCGTTGACCTTAATTGTCGCTCAGGTGAGGTCGGCGATGCATACCGATGTGTGCACGATCTACCTGCACGACAAAGGCAGCCAAAAGTTGATTTTCCGCGCTACGGAGGGTCTGAACTCCGAGAAGGTGGGTCAATTCGGTCTCGGCTTTGATGAAGGTCTGGTGGGTTGGGTGGCTACCCGGGAGGAGCCGCTCAATTTGGACGATGCCAGTGCGCACCCCCAGTTTCAGCGGGTCGAGGGTTTGGGCGAAGAGCCCTTTAACGCGTTTCTTGGTGCGCCCATTGTTCATCAGCGCGATCTGCTGGGTGTACTGGTAGTGCAGCAGGGTGATCATCGGCGCTTTTCGGAGGACGAAGAGGCTTTTCTCATCACGGTGTCGGCACAGTTGGCCGGCCTTATTGCGCATGCTGAACTTGCTGGAGCAATTGGCCAGACTGCCGCGGTGGCAGAAACCTCGGACAGCGGCGCGCGCCTCTCCGGGGTTGCTGCATGCTCGGGCATTGGCATTGGCACGGCCGCATGGATTTCACCCCATGCAGATTTACAAACGGTCCCCTCCCGTGAAGCGGCGGATCGACGCGCGGAGTTGAAGGCTTTTCGCGACGCACTGGAAAGCGTTCGCGCAGATATCCGGCAGGTTGCTGAAAACCTTGAGAATGAATTGGGGCCTGAGGATCGGGCGCTTTTCGGTGTGTATCTGAGCATTTTGGATGACTCCACATTGGGGGGTGAGGTGGCGACCCTGATCAAAGCGGGTGAGTGGGCGCAGGGGGCACTGAGCCAGGTCATGCTGCGCCATATTCGACATTTTGAGCGCATGGAACACTCGTATTTGCGCGAGCGGGCGGTGGATGTAAGGGATCTTGGCACACGAGTACTGGGATACCTGCAGGATGCGAATCGTCAGGAGGTGGCTTACCCCGACGCCACCGTGCTGGTAGCGGAAGAGCTGACGGCCTCCGCACTGGGAGAGATTCCCCGTGACAAACTGGCGGGCATTGTCTCGATGCGGGGGAGTGCCAATAGCCATACCGCAATATTGGCTCGCGCGATGGGCATTCCCGCCGTGGTAGGGGTAGAGGATTTACCCTTGAAGCGGTTGCCGGACCAGCAATTGGTTGTGGATGGCTATAACGGCCGGGTTTATGTCAATCCGCATCCCGATCTGTTGACCCGATTCGAGGGCTTGTTGGCGGAGGATGAGGCGCTGTTCGAGGAGCTGGCGCCGCTGGCGCAGCAGCCCGCTACTACCTCCGATGGTGTACCGGTCCCACTGTGGGTAAATACCGGTGTGGCGGCGGATGTTCAGCGGGCGGTGGAATTTGGTGCAGAGGGCGTGGGGCTCTATCGAACTGAAGTGAGTTTTTTGTTGCGCGATCGATTTCCCAGTGAAGAGGAGCAGCGCCAGCTTTACCGGGAGCAGCTGGAGACGCTGCACCCGTCTCCGGTCACGATGCGGACACTGGACATTGGCGGCGACAAAGCACTGCCTTATTTCCCTATAGAGGAGTCCAATCCGTTTCTGGGGTGGCGCGGAATCCGGGTTACGCTGGACCATCCCGAGATTTTTCTGACTCAGGTTAGGGCCATGCTCAAAGCCAACGAAGGGCTCAACAATCTTCGGATTCTGTTGCCTATGGTGACGGCGATTGACGAGTTACGCTCAGCCCGGCAATTGATTCTGAGATGCCACGCAGAAGTAATGAGCGAGGGCTTCACTACCTCGCTGCCTCCTATCGGCGTCATGATCGAGGTCCCCGCTGCGGTGTACCTCGCTGCTCCGCTGGCAGAGGAGGCCGACTTCCTCTCGGTCGGTTCCAACGATTTGACCCAGTACCTGCTCGCCGTTGATCGAGGTAATGCCCGGGTAGCCGATTTGTATCAGGCATTCCATCCGGCGGTCTTGGCCGCTTTGGCCGATATTATTGATGCGGCCCATGGCCAGAATAAATCTGTCAGCATTTGTGGCGAGTTGGCAGGCGATCCGCGCGCAGCGCCTTTGCTGGTGGCAATGGGGTTCGATCAGCTGTCGATGAATGCCGGGAGCTTGTCGGTTATTAAACGCGTGCTGGGCGCATTCAGTCGCGCTGAACTGAAGGTGCTGCTCTCGACGTTGCGCCCGCTGAGGTCAAGTCAGGAGGTTGTTGCCACGCTGGATCGCGCGCTGAGCGAGCGCGGGCTCGATATCTTTCTGCGTCGTGGAGGGGCTGTTTAGGTGTTGCCGTATCCCGATATTGACCCGGTAGCCATTGCCCTGGGGCCGATCAAAATTCACTGGTATGGACTCACCTACATTGCCGGACTGGCCTTTGCCTGGTGGTTGGCGCGGCGACGCAGCCAGCGACCCCAGTCTCCCCTGAAGCCAGATCAGGTGGACGACCTTATTTTTTACGCGGCAATCGGTGTGGTGCTGGGCGGGCGCTTCGGTTACGTCTTTTTCTATGGGTTTGAGCGCCTACTGTCCGACCCGATGTGGTTGTTTCGGGTTTGGGAGGGCGGCATGGCCTTTCATGGCGGCCTGCTCGGTGTTCTGGTTGCAATGGCCTTGTTTGCGCGTCAACGCGGGATCGCCTGGGGCCGTTTGATGGACTTTGTGGCCCCCTTGACCCCGGTGGGTCTCGCGCTCGGGCGGCTCGGCAATTTTATTGGCCAAGAGCTGTGGGGCAGAGCGACCGATGTCCCGTGGGCCATGGTGTTTCCGAACGACCCCTTGGCACTGGCGCGGCATCCGTCGCAGCTTTATCAATTCGCGCTGGAGGGATGCCTGTTGTTTCTGGTGTTACTCTGGTTCAGCCGCCGCCAGCGACCTGCATGGGCTGTCTCGGGAGCATTCCTGATAGGTTATGGTGCACTGCGTTTTACGGCAGAGTTTTTCCGTGAGCCGGATGCGCACATTGGTTTTGACGCGCTGGGTTGGGTGACCCGAGGACAGCTGCTTTGTCTGCCCATGCTGATAGCAGGAGTGGCGTTACTTTACTGGGCGTACCGACCCACAAATCGATGAGGGGAGCATGCAGGCTTATCTCGACTTACTGAACGATATTCGCGAGCACGGTATCGACCGCGGTGATCGCACCGGTACCGGAACCCGCTCGGTATTTGGGCGTCAGCTGCGGTTTGACCTGACGCAGGGGTTCCCCGCGCTTACCACCAAGCGGGTGCACTTTAAGAGCGTGGTCAACGAACTGATTTGGTTTTTGAGTGGCGACACCAATACCCAGTGGCTTCGAGAGAATGGGGTCAGCATCTGGGATGAGTGGGCGACCGAAGAGGGTGATCTGGGCCCTGTGTACGGCGCTCAGTGGCATGCTTGGCCGACTCGCGATGGCGGCAGTATTAACCAGATTGATTATGTAGTGGACTGTCTCAAGCATCGTCCCGAGAGCCGTCGCATCTTATTTCATGCCTGGAACGTGGAGTACTTGCCCGATGAGGGGGTCAGCCCCCAGGACAATGTGCGTGCCGGGCGCATGGCGCTGCCCCCTTGCCACCTTCTTTACCAGTTTTACGTTGGAAACGGCGCGCTGTCTGCCCAGCTCTATATTCGCTCTAGCGATGTCTTTTTGGGACTGCCTTTCAACATTGCGTCCGTGGCGCTCCTCGTCCACATGCTGGCGCAGCAGTGCGAACTGACCCCCGGAGAGGTCGTGATCACATTGGGAGATGCTCACCTTTACAGTAATCATGGTGAGCAGGTGGCTACTCAGCTCGAGCGATCGCCCGGGGCGCTGCCCTCGCTGGAGATCCTCAGAAAGCCGAATACTATTTACGGATATCAGTTTGAGGATTTCCAGCTCACCGGTTATGAGCCGGCCCCTCATATCCCGGCTCCGGTGGCCATATGACGGCGGCTCGGCATGAAAACGAGGTGCCCGTCGTACTGGTGCTGGCCGCTGCGGAGAATGGCGTCATTGGACGGGGTGATGCCCTGCCCTGGGAGCTACCTGACGACCTTCAGCACTTTAAGCGGACGACAATCGGACGCCCCGTCATCATGGGCCGTAAAACCTTTGACAGCGTCGGATTTCCATTGCCCGGACGCAAAAATATAGTCATCACGCGGGATGCTTCTTGGCACCATGACGGCGTCTTGGCGTGCCGCAGCCTTGAGGAAGCGCTGGAGCGAGCCTTCGAGCAGGCGCTGATAGATGGTGCCGATGCTGCGATGGTGGTGGGCGGTGCGGAAATCTACCGTTTGGCCTTACCCAGGGCCAATAAGGTGGTGCTGACCCGTGTGCAGGGCCCTGTAGAGGGTGATGTGGTATTTGATGTGGGCCTGCTGGCCGACTGGCGCGAGACATTATGCAGAGAATATTCGGCAGGGGGCGGCAACAGCCACGCCTTTTCGATTGTTGAGCTCGAGCCCCCGCAAATTGAGCAATAACAGCGCAGTGGTTACCAGTGAAACTATTTGCGTTGCCGAAACGTACACGGTAAATTCGCACCCCCAATATCTGATGGCGGTCCCTAATAGGAATAACAACGCCACTGATTTAGCTTCAGTGAAGGGCTGGTTTGGTCCGGCGCTATCACCCCGATTTGCTCTAAAGAGGAAGTATCAACCCCATGACTACGACCCGACTTAAAACTCTGCTGGTGGCGATTTGCATCGGCGGCAGCGCGTCCGTTGCACTCGCGCAGTCCATCGATCCGATCGTTGAGGTAGGCAAGCAACGCACGTCGGCGGCGAAAGCGTCGCAGGCCAAAATTGACCGGCTGGCAGATGAGACTGCAAGCCTCCTGTCTGACTACAAAACCGTGATGAAGCAGGTGGATGGCTTAAAGGTCTATAACGCGCGGCTTGAGCGACAGATTGCTAATCAGGAGCGCCGCATCCGGGATATCGATGCGTCGATCGCCGAGGCGTCAGTGATTCAGCGACAGATTCCACCCTTGGTAACCCGTATGCTTGACGGGCTCGAGCAGTTTATCAATCTCGATATGCCCTTTGATTTGGATACACGCCTGAGCAATATCGAGGCGGTGCGCGCCAATATGGACCGATCCGACGTGACCTCGGCTGAAGCGTTCCGGCAGGTACTGGAGCTGTATTCGATAGAACTGCAGTACGGCCGCGGCATCGAGGCCTACACCGATACCATCGAGCTCGCTGGTGCTGAGCGTGAGGTCGATATTCTGCGAATTGGTCGTGTAGCGCTGGTTTACCAGAGCACAGACGGTGCCGAGACGGGCGCTTGGAATAAGGATTCCCAGAGTTGGGAAGAGCTGTCCGCCGGCGATTATGCCTCTGCGGTCCGAAAAGGTGTTCGGATCGCCAAGAAGCAAGCGACCATCGAACTGTTGAATATGCCTGTATCTGCGCCGGAGGCGAACTGAAATGCGTGCTCAATTGCTGAAAGTATCTGCTCTGGCGCTGGCAAGCGCCTTGTTTGTACCCCTGACATTGGCTCAAGACGCCGAGGCTGAGGCAGAGGCGCCTCCGCCCCCCACCCCGCAGGAAATTGCCGCGGAAAATCTGGATCAGCTGCTCAGCTTGGTGAAGCAAGGCCAAGCGAGGGCTTCTGCAGAGAACAAAGCTCGCGAAGATCGCTTTAGTAGCGACAAGGCCAACCAGGCTGCCGCCCTCAAGCGAGCCGAAGACGAACGCGCCCGGGAAGAGCGGCGCTCGGCCCGACTCGAGAAAAAATTCGAGGAGAACGAGCTCCTGATCGCCGCCAAGCAAGAGCAGCTGCGTGAGCGTCTTGGCACGCTCTCAGAGCTGTTTGGTCACCTGACGGCGGCCTCTGGTGATCTGGCGTCTAACGTTGAAGTCTCGCTGGTCAGCTCAGAGTACCCGGGACGCGAAGGGTTCCTTAAGGCGCTGATTGCCAAGATGTCGGGTTCCGACCAGCTGCCAAGCATCGCAGAGATCGAGCGAGTCTGGTTTGAATTGCTCCGCGAGATTCGCGAGCAGGGTGAAGTCAGTCGCTTCAGCGCGCAGGTGGCAACACCTTCCGGCGAGCTGAGTGAGCGCGAAGTCGTTCGAGTGGGTGCGTTCAACATTGTCGACACCGATGGCAACTACCTCTCATTCAATGTCGACAAACTGTCTGAGCTGCCTCGCCAGCCCGGTGGTGGTTTTAACTCTCAGGCCGAGAGCCTCGCAGAGGCGCAGTCGGGCCTGAGCCAGTTCGGTATTGATCCCACTGGTCCTACCGGCGGATCCTTTTTGGCAGCGATCATTGACAGCCCGACGATTTCAGAGCGTTGGCATCAGGGTGGTTATGTTGGTTACGCCATTACCACCGTCGGCGCATTTGCGTTCATTTTGGCTATTTACCGATTGATCGTTTTGACTGCAGTGGGCGGAAAAGTATCCTCGCAGCTGAAGTCCGGCTCTGCCCGAGATGACAATCCGTTAGGGCGCGTGCTGAAGGTACATGAGACGAATCCTAATATGGACCCAGAAACGCTGGAACTGAAAATGGCCGAGGCGGTCCTCAGTGAGACGCCCAAACTGGAATCGGGCCTGACGTTGCTGAAGATCATTGCCGCGGTCGCGCCGTTGATGGGGCTGCTTGGTACGGTGACCGGTATGATCATCACCTTCCAAGCGATTACCATCTTTGGTGCAGGAGACCCAAAGGCCATGGCCGGCGGCATTTCCTCTGCACTGGTGACCACGGTCCTTGGCCTGTTGGTAGCGATTCCAACGGTACTCTTGCACACGGTAGTTAATGGCCGCTCCCAGCGCATCATTCACGTATTGAATGAGCAGGCCACTGGCATTGTGGCGGAGCACTCCGAACGCGCGCATAACTGATTGCCCGGGAGGCTAGCTGTCGATGGGAATTTTCGAGGTCATTCTTGCCTTTATGGAAAAAGGCGGGAACGTATTGTGGCTCATTGCTGCGCTCGTATTCTTCATGTGGACGCTCATCTTCGAGCGGATGTGGTACTTCACCTCTGTTTGGAAGGCTGACCGTGCAGTCGTCGTGGATTCCTGGGAAGGGCGCAGCGAGCGCAAGTCCTGGAACGCGAAGAAGATCCGCGAGCGACTGCTCTCAGAGAGTCGCGAGTTGATTAATGACAACATGAACGTGATCGCGACCTGTGTCGCGCTGTGCCCCCTGCTGGGATTGCTCGGCACGGTAACGGGCATGATCGAGGTCTTCAACGTGATGGCGGTCACCGGCGGTGGTGATGCCAAGTCCATGGCTGGCGGCGTGGAGCGCTCCACGATCCCTACTATGGCAGGTATGGTGGCGGCTCTGTCGGGGCTGTTTGCCAATACGTACCTCCAGCGAATTACCAACCGGGAGCAGCAGCTCCTGACAGATCAATTGACGTCGGATCATTGATCCTGTCGGTGGGTTGAGGAAGCCATGCGGAAAATAGCGAAAGATAAGGAACAGGACGGAGCAGAGATTGATCTGACACCGATGCTTGACGTTGTGTTCATTATGTTGATCTTCTTCATTGTTGTGGCGTCTTTTATCAAAGAGGCAGGTGTCGAGGTCAATCGACCGGATAAAAACCAGCCCGATAACCCTGAAGATTCTACAAGCATCCTCGTCGAGATCGCGTCGGATAACCAGATTTGGATGGAGAATCGGCGCGTCGATATTCGCGCTGTGCGCGCAAATATCCAGCGGCTGTTAGCTGAGGATCCCGAAGCGCCAGTCACCATTAAGGTGGAGAAAGGTGCCGAGGCGGGTACCGTAGTGGATGTGGCGGATGCTGCCCGAGAGTCGGGTGTGGCTGCGGTGAATTGGGCCTCGGATCGGTAAAGGGTGAAAGTATGAGTATGCGCGACAAGGCCAGATCGGCAGCGGCAGAGGAAGGCAATCAGATAGATCTGACGCCAATGCTTGACGTCGTCTTTATCATGTTGATCTTCTTTATCGTCACCTCCTCTTTTGTAAAGGAGCCCGGCGTTGAGCTGTTTAAGCCGCAGGCATCGACTCAAGAGGCCTGTGAGCGCGGCACCATTATTTTTGCTGTGGATGCCAATGGCGACGTTTTTTACAACAAAAACAAGCTTCCACTGGATCGCGCACTCCGCACAGCGGAGGCTGCAAAGAAAGAAGCCCCGCAGGCGAATATTGTGGTGCAAGTAGATCGAGAGACCCCGGCGTATGTGGTTGAGGATCTTATTGATATTGTGCGGCCTGTTCTGACTTCGCCGCCCTGCATATCTACGGATGAAGAGGCTTAGTGGTTATGGGTAGTTCGGCTCGGGTTGTTGTCAGTGCCGCGCTTGCGGTGCCGGTTGCCATCGCGTTGTTTTTTGTCATGCACAGCCTGATTAGTCGGGACTTTAAGCAGGAAGACGTCAAGGCGCGCAAAATCGCCGATATCGTCGTGCCGGACAAAACAATTGAAACGAACCTGAACGAGGTTAAGCCCGAGAAAATCGATGACCCCGAAGAGCCACCACCCGAGTTAGAGCCCATCCAGTTTGACACCCAGTTAGATATGAATGTCGCTAATACCGCGCCCACGACGGGCATTAACCTGAACCTCAATGCCTCAGGTATGTCTTCCGGTGATGGCGAATATCTGCCCATCGTGAAGGTGGCGCCTATTTATCCGCGACGCGCGCAGACTCGGGGAATTTCCGGGTATTGTATTGTCGAGTACACCGTGACCAAGACGGGTTCCATTCGCGACCCCTTCGCGGTGGACTGTCAGCCAAAAGGTATTTTTGAGCGCGCTTCACTCAAGGCGTCAGAGAAGTTCAAGTACAAGCCCAGAGTCGTTGACGGCGAGGCGATTGAGGTGGCCGGTGTCCAGAACAAGTTCACTTATGAGCTGGAGAACTGAGATGAGGGGTGTGACCATGACGATTTCTTCGCTGTTCCGTATTTCTACCCTCACTGCCCTTCTACTATGTGGCGCCCTCGCGTTCGATCACGTCGTTCCTGGCATCGTTCTCTCCGAGGCGGTAGCGCAAGATAAACCCAAGAAAGATACCCGTGAGACTCGCCGCACGCCCGCACTGCGTAACAAGGTCTACGAGCGGCTTGCCGAGGCGCAAGGGTTCGCAGAGGCTAAGGACTACGCGAGCGCCGAAGCAATTCTGAACGACATGATTTCAGAAGACGGGAAGCGCGCCCTGAATAGCTATGAGCTGGCCAACGTTTATAACTTGCATGCCTTTTTGAGCTACGTCAAAGAGGACTACGCACAATCGCTGCGGTACTACGGGCAGGTGATCGCCCAGCCCGACATTCCGCTGGCGATGGAGATCAACACGCGTTTTACGGTTGCGCAATTGTATTTTGTGCAAGAAAAGTGGCAGCAGGGGATTGATGCGCTGCTAATTTGGTTCGACTTGAATGAGAAGCCCAATGCCGGTGCTTACGTGTTGCTGGCCCAGGGTTACTATCAGGTGAAAGACTACAATCTCGCATTGAAGAATGTCGAGACTGCTATTGGCATGCATGAGGGTGAGGGTAAGCTCCCAAAAGAGCAGTGGTACAACCTGGCCCGATTCCTTTACTTTGATAAGGAAGATTACGATTCGGCGCTTGAGGTGCTGAATACGCTGATCATTTATTACCCGAAGAAGCAGTACTGGGTGCAGGCGTCTCACCTGTATGGCGAGAAGAAAGACGAACCGACGCAGCTGGCGTTAATGGAGGCCGCGTACGAGCAAGGTTTTCTGGATCGTTCCAGCGAGTTGGTCACCATGTCTTACCTGTACCTCAATGCCGACACGCCGTATTACGCAGGCGCGGTGATGCAGAAGGGTTTTGCTGACGAACTCGTTGAAGACAAGTCCAAGAACTTCGAGTTAGCAGGCAGTGCCTGGGCGCAGGCACGTGAGGTGGCAAAATCCATTCCTATGATGGAAAAAGCTGCCGCCAAGTCTGACGAGGGAGAGCTCTACGTTCGGCTGGGTAACGTCTATTTAGATGGCGACCAATTTTCCAAGGCGGCAGCCTCCGTCCAGAAGGGATTGAAGAAGGGCGGCGTAAAGCGTCCGGATCAGGCTCGTCTGGTGCTAGGAATGGCGTTTTTCAACCTCGGCGAGTACGACAAAGCTCGCCGCGCTTTTCGAGACGCGGGTAAGGACAAGCGATCTGCCAAGTACTCCCAGCAGTGGATCGCTTATGTCACCAGCGAAGAGGATCGCCAGCGTGAGCTGGAAAAAGATCTCTTCTGACTGATGACCGGTAGCGCAGTGAAAAAAAAGGGCCCATATGGGCCCTTTTTTTAGCTCTACTTATTGAGGATTGACGTTTTCGGCCTGTGGGCCTTTCTGTCCGTCTGTGACAGTGAACTCAACCTTCTGACCATCGGTCAGGGTCTTGAACCCATCACCCTGAATAGCGCTGAAGTGTACAAAGACGTCTGGTCCATCTTCCTGTGCGATAAAACCGTAGCCTTTCGTTTCGTTAAACCACTTCACGGTGCCCGTTACTGTTGACATGTTTTCTACTACCTGTGTTGACGATTGCTATGCCCTGACGGGCCGTTGCGCTTGATGGGAACAAAACCGAAGACCGAAGACTACAGTGGCTCAGCAAAAAGCGGGCTGGAAATCCAGCACAGGAAGTGTAGCACTCTCGCAAGCGAGCGCAGGTGTCTTTTTTTTGGCAGTTATAGTGCCCGAAAAGCCCTACGGATCGGGTTATTCGACCGGCAAAATCTTCATCAGGTCGGTTTTGCCAGACTCCCCCTGCGCGCTTCCCATTGTGAGCAGAATGTAGTCCCCCCGAGAAAGATAGCCACCGTCCACCAGAAATTCGATGGTGCGTGCTTCAAGGTCCTGCGGTGCGAAGGCTGTAAAATCAAAAAATAGCGGGATAACGCCTCGGCAAAGCGCCAGCCGTTGAAGCGTGTCTGACCGTCGGCTGAGCGCAAAAATAGGAAGGCCCGAACTGAGACGCGACATCATGGTCGGCGTGGTGCCCTGCTCGGTTAGACAGGCGAGGCCACGCATACTCGGGAAGTGGTTGGCCCCATACA
>CALKEI010000009.1 GCA_938085095.1 uncultured Luminiphilus sp.
AGACTTGCCCACACGACCCAGACGTGGAATAGCGTACCCGCCTGACTCAGCAATAATAACCCCAGTCCCATCGCAGCCATACCGATCATCATGAGATGGCGGATAGACCAGCGATCAATCAGAATGCCTGCCACAGGGGAGAGCAGATTAGTGGCGACAGTCAGGCAGGTCTCGATCAGATTGATCTGCGCGCGGGGTGCGCCGAATACATCCTCAAAGGTGGCGGTGTAGAGCCCCATGCTCCAGAACACGAAACCACCCTGAATCAGTTGCCCGGATCCGGTAGCAAAGACAATCCACCAGCCGGGATAGATACCCTGCGCCGCCTGAGCGGACGGAGTGGAAGTCGTTGACTGATCCGGCGGTGAGGACATGATGTTTTTGGTGCCTCGAGAACGCTGAGCTGGCGCTCACACCATAGGCGCTTTGTGGCACCATAGTAAAGCTATGCAATCGGCTACGGAGCTCGCTATGCGTCCCCACAAAACTCTGCGCGGACATATTCATTACACCAGCAGTAAGCCCGGTCGGGAGGGTGTCGAACGCGGCCGCGAGTTTTTTACCATTACGGTTCATGGTGATGGTCGTCGCACGCTCCGGGCTCACTGCGAGATCGACGACGAACCCAATGTGCTGCGCGATGTAACCCTCACCAAAAACCGTGATTGGGACACCACTGACGCCTTCGTCCGTCTGTCACTTGGCGACGAACAACAGGGTAGTAGCTGGTTTTATTTTGGCGATGATGGTGCCGACTGCGAAGGATGGACTCAGGAACGGGGCCGCTTTTCAGAGCATGAGGCCTACGAAAGGCGCCCCGCTATTTTCGGTACCCACCCGATTCAGGGTGATGCCTGGCATCTGGCCGTAATCGACCGCACCGAGCGTCCTAAAATTCATACGTTTGACCGCTTTCTGATGACCTCGCTGGATCATCGTGGCGCCACAGGACCCTCATTGGTCTGGCATCCTCCGGGTATGGTCATTGAGTACGTGGGCGAGGAAACCATTACCGTTGGTGCAGGTACCTTCGACGCGCTGCACTTTTGCTACGGCGAGCGAGGCAGCGACGCGCAGGGCTCCAACGAGTCTAACGAGCATCCTCCCTACGAAGTGTGGGTCACTGCCGACGATGAGTTTGTGCTGCTCAAAGCCCAGGTTAGTGGCTACATGATGACCCAATACGAGCTGATGTCACTCGAGGTGCATGAGCAAGACGGTTAACCGCGCGGAGCGCTCCCCGGTACAGGCGTCTCGTGCGAAGGCAGCGGGAGACCGGCCGTTGCCGTGAAGTCAGCGCGCCGAAAAATCTCCGAGTGCACCGGGATTGATGAGCCCTTCTGGATCGAGTTCTTTTTTGAGCGCTTTCAGCACGCTCCGACTGTGAGGGTTAAGGCTCGACAGCATCGGATAGGTTTTACCAATCTGATTGCTCGCCGCACCGAAGTCTGAAAACGCCGCTACGATGCTGCTACGAATTTCATCAACCAGCGCGCGACCCTCGAGGTTGGGCTCGGGTTCTTGCAATCCAGACAGAAAGTCTGGCTCGGGGACATGCCGGTGCACGGGTAGCCACTCATCATGCCATCTGAGCACTGGCTCGTAGCTGAAGATATGTTGCGCAATCGCGATGTAGAGAAAGCTCATGGTCACGCCATGCTCCGCCATGCGGTCTCGGTAGGGGTCGATCACCGCTTCGGTCGCCGCAATGAGTCGCTCGGCGTCTGAGTGGGGCACCTTTGAGTTGAGCGCCGCCCACCGCTCGCCCTGGGAACCCAAAATGCCATTGAGTGGTTCAAAGGGATTGGCTCGAGCTGCTTTGGGGATCGTATTACTGATCTCGATACCGCCATGGCCAAGTGCCAACCGCACCGCACCGCCTCGATCATCACGAACGCCCGCGACTGAGCGCCCCGCACACACGCAGTGCAGGGTATAAACCGATCCTTCTACAAAGCGTCGGCCCGCCATGGCCATTTTGGCGCCCTCTTGCAAACCTTTTAGCAGGCTGGACTGTGAGCGAACCACATTACCGAGCCGGCCAATGTCTTTTACTAACGTGGCGGCGTCGAGAGAGCGTTCGGTTGTGGCGGGATCAAAGATATAGGCCTCCTCGCAATAGCCGCTGCGACCGATGGAGGAGAGCGCCTGAATGGCCTCTTGCTGGGTGGCAAAAGCAAAGGAGGCATAGTCTGTGGCTTCGGGCATTGGCATCATGCGTAACGAGGCCGAGGTCTTCACACCCAATGCGCCGGCGTCGTGGACAAACAGCCCAGTCAGATCAGGCCCGTATTGGCGAAATCCGGGTCGCCCGTTATGAAACGCGGCCTGACCGGTCTGAATCAATCGACCACTTGCATCAACAACTTCCATACCCACCACGATATCCGCTGCGCTGCCGTAGCGTGCGGTGCCCATAAACAGTGCGCCGTTGGATAATCCTCCGCCCACGGTCGCACGGCTCCCGGAGAAGGTGCCAAAGAAGGGAAGTCGAAGCCCTAGCGGGGAGAGGGCCTCCCAAATCTGCTGCCAGGTCACCCCGGCCTCAACGGTAACGACAAGGTCTTGTTCGTCGATCGAGAGGATCCGATTAAGGGCGCTGAGATCCAGCATCACGGTGTTGGAATGGGTAGCCAGGTAGCCGCCGGTGTAGGACATGCCGCCGCCGCGCTGGGTAATCGCCCAGCCCGCTGCGGTAGTGATGCGCACAGCCTCGGCCACTTGTTCCCGGGTGTTGGGGCGCACTACCAGCGCTGGGGCCACGTTACCGCTATAAACGTCTGTGCTGTAGAGGGTTTTTGTGGCGTCATCGAGCAAGCATTCTGAACCCAAGGAGTGGGCGAGAGCACTCTCCAGTATCGTTGCCGGGTCAGTGGCCTTGTTCATTGTGGTACCTCGCAACCCCGCCAAGCTGAGTCCAGCTCGCGGGCCTCCAAAAGGGCGATCAGGTCGTCACATAATGACGAGACGATTATAAGATGCTGTTTTACCGCGATTTCATCCATGTCTCAAACGACCGGACGCGCTGAGCGAGGCAATACCGCCCAGAGCTGGGTCGCGCCCGCTCTGTCACAGGCACTGCTCGGCAAAGAAGGTTTGGGTTTGTGCCAGGATCGCTCGCGCTCGCTCGACAGGGTCGGGGTAGCGTTCACGATAATGAAGTGAACGGATCTCGAGACTGATGGGCAGATCGGCCGGGAGCGCCTTGGCCATTGCCGCCACGGGCACGCGGCCCTCGCCCGGGGCGAGCCGGCCGTCGATGGCGTCGACGAAGTAGGCGTCAGGGTCGCTGATCACGCCTCGCTCGGGCATATCGCACAATTGCGCATAGCTGAGCCAGTGCGTGGGAATCTCGCTGATTTTATCCGGGTCATGCCCGACTCGCTCGTGGTGGAAGGGGTCGACCAGAATGCCGCCGGCGGGATGATCGACCGCATTCACCACGTCCAGTGCGTCATCCACAGTTTTGATTTCGGTGATGGCCATGTACTCGAGACAGGCCCGCATACCGGCTCGCTCGGCATGCTCGCAGAGGTCCTCAAACAGTATTTTGGTTTGTTCTCGATCGGGTACCGAACTGACGATCAGGCAGTTTTTGGCGCCGACTTCGCCTCCGATGGCGATGATCTTGTGGTGCATCGGGTCTGGTTTACCACCCGGTTGCAACCAAATGACCTCGACATCGAGTGCAGTCAAACCTGTTTGCTGCAACGCAGAGGCGACCGCGATGCTGGTTGATGCCTGCCAGTTTTCATCGGGCGCGACCCATAAACCGACCCCGTTGTATCCGGCGTCAGCGGCGATGTAGACCATGTCGGCGGGCGATACCACAGGTGGATTGCCGTCGTGAACGCCGGATGCCAGTGCTACTAAACGATCACTCATATTGCCTTCCGCAGCTATCCGCGCCAGAGTGCGTGGGGGGGCATGACGATTGACTCACGGGCCTATGATGCAGCGATTAGCTGTGTGGATCCAGTCTGCCAGAGCGGGTTGGGTTGGGCAGGGAGAGTGCTCGAATGCCTTGTTGGGCCTGTAAGGTTCGTACCCGGCAACCGATTACAGAATGAGGGAGAGAGCGATGACAGCGCAGTTAGGCAATGTGGGTGAGCTGCAACTGGTGCACACCGGTTTGGTGTGCCGCGATATGGAGGTCGCTAAACCGCGACTCGCCGACATGTTAAACGTGCGCTGGGTGGGAGATGAGCGCGAGGACTGGCCTTTGACGGTCTATGGTAAGCCCGTTTCCCTCAACTTGCGTATTGCGCATGCCAGCAACGGCCAGGCCAATTTTGAGTTGATTGAGGCGGTGCCGGACACGCCCTGGGTAACGTCCCAAGCCATTATTCAACATCATTTCTGTTTTTACAGTCCTGACTCAGAGGCCGCATGCAAGGAACTCGAAAACAACGGTTTTGAGCGTGTCTTGGGTAGAGCGGGAGACCCGCAGGGCTATTTTCAGGACCCGGAGGGCTTGCTCATTGAAATTATCGGTGACACGCTTCTCGCCTACCTCGAGCGCTTTTACCAGCAGTCTCACGGATGACCGATATGACCGATGCACAGCACATTCGTCCTGATGATCTCGAGTGGGAAACCTTCCATGATCCCCATGGGCGACCCACGACCCCCACACGGGTCTTGCGAGCCACCGAGCCCTTTTTGATCGAGGCCGATTTCCCCGCCGGTTTTTATGCGGGTCTGCACTGGCACCCCCACGACACCATTTACCTCGTCACCCGAGGCGAGATGCGCATCGGCGATGAGGGAAGTTTTTGCCCCGGCGATATTCGCTGGGTCAAAGCCGGCCACAGCTATGGCCCTGAAGAAGCGGGGGAGGAAGGCGTTCAGTTTCACTTGTTTAGCTTGGGCGGCGATATTGGCCTCAATTGGGCGGACTTGCATGACGTACCTGAGGCGCTAGCTCAGCGGCTCAGTCAGTTTCAGCACCCGGCAGGTCGTCGTCGCGTTGATCAGATGCCCGTGGTGAGCCCGGGAGAGACAGCCCCCGACTGGGAGCAGATGCCAGACGAGGGACCACTGATCTTCCGGGTCAGGGTCAGCCCAGATGCCGAGCACAAGGCCTTCTCATTGGATTTCGACTGTGTGTGGTACTTACTGGAGGGTTCGGTTGAGGTGAGAGGGGAGACCACTGTATCAGCGGGTGAATTTTTCTGCGCTTCAATGGATGAGGCCTACTCGCTAAGTGCCGGAAGCGATGGCGCAGAGTGGCTGGTGTTTTCCAGTCGCAGCCTGCAGCCCCTCTAGCGCTGGCTTGCGGTGTCCGCCAGTTCCGTGAGTTCAAAGGACCAGTGATAGGGCGCCTCGACAATACCTTTAACGAAGACAAAGTCGCCGTCGGTTGTGACCCACAGGTGATATTCAGGATGGTCTGTCGCGACCACTACATAGGCAAAGTGATGGCACTCGAAGGTGCCGGCCCGGACGGTGATCGACTCCTCACCAAAATACTCAATCGTGGTTCCCTGCGAGCAGACTAGCGCGGGGCCGGTCGCGCCGCGGTGGTCCAGTGATGTGAGGGGGCTGTTGTAAAAGGTATGTTGCCGCGGCCCTTGGGAGCGGTCAAAGCGCGCTACCAACCAGGCGTCAGAGTTGAGTGCATGGGTGCCAAAGCCGCGGATCGTTCGATCAATATCCATCTGCCCCGATATGCGGCCCTCCTCGCTGGTGAGGCCCTGAAAATAGATTTCGTCATCCGTAATGTGATACCAGGTGCTGCCCTTGAATACGCCGCCCTCGGTCAGGCGCACTGCGCAATCTTGAGGGTGAAATTCTGCGTCGACTCGCTGAATAACATCGCGAATCAGGGAGGGCTCGTCATTCAGCTCACAAAACGCGCGTAGCACGCGGTCGCCATTGGTGTGACGTGTCAGGGTGAAGTCCTCGCGACCCCAGACGCCGCTAGGGAAAGCAGGACTGCTGATCTGATACTCGACGGAGCCCCGTCGCGTGACATGCTGGCTAGCAGCAGGAGTTTGTTGGTCAATTCTCATTTGGGTTAGGGCCTCGCGGCGGTCAAGCTCAGGTAAATCGCTCTGGCGATGAACACTCGGCATTGATATGGCTGTATGGAGAAGTCTATCGAGTGCCATAGTCAGATAGGGTTAGCGGTTATAATGCCTGTGTATCAACCTTACTTCACGTTTTGGGCAGCCCTTTAGGCGGCGGCTGTGGGGCTCTCATTTTCCACGCTGCGAAAACCGAGGATTTCAATGCGAATCTGGACGTATCTCAGACCGTTCTCCTACGGCGGAGCGGAGTATACCGTTGAGGTGGCACTCACTTTTACCCAGACGGTGTCGTGTCTTTTTATGGGCACAGAGTTGCTCGACAGGCAGTCGGTGCATCACATGGATGGTATCCAGACATTTGTGCATGCCCTGCCGGCTGAGGGGGAGCCCGCTCGGGTAGAAGTGGGCTACATCAGTTGGTGGAGTATGGGGATCGCGGTGATTGGGGGTGAGCAGACCCTATACGAGAGTCACCCCGGAAAAAACGTGCGCTTTGCAGAAGGGCTGCTGCAAGGCGCCGCTGCGTCGTCTGGAGCGGCAGAGCTAACGGCTCAGTCTCAAACAGGTATCGACGTCGGTCAGATGATCGAGAGCAATCAGAGCAAATGGGCCCGCAACAAATACTCCATCTATGCCGACCTGGTGCTCGGCGCCCTGTTTTTCATTGTGGGCAAATTCACCGAAGATCTGGCATTGGCCGCCATCGTGGGTGCGGGAGCCGGATTGGCGCTAGTTGTTCTGCAACGCTTCGTTAAGGTGGATCTTCTCGGTGGCTTTGCGGTGTTTGGCACCATCATGCTGTTGATTTCCGCGGGTTTCTCGCTGGCATTGCAGGATGACTACTGGGTGCAAATGAAGGGCACGGTTCTGGGTTTGCTGACCGCAAGCATTTTCATGGTCGACGGGGTTTTCAGAGGGGGCGCCTACTTTGGCGCTCGCATCGAGCGTTATATGCCGTTGCCCTTGCATCACAATCGGATTGCGGTGGGCATGAGTGTTTTGGGGATCGTGATGGCCTTGGCGAATTATTATGTAGCGGAGAACTTTTCCGAGGATTTTTGGCTCACCTGGACGACCTTCCTCGACATGCCGCTCTCCATCGGGCTCTTCTACGCGATTATATTCTGGGCTCGTAGAAAACAAAATGACTGACGTGGGAGAGCCGCTTCAAACTGAAGAAGAGACCCAACAGTGAGCTGAAAAGCGTTATCTTTGCACTCATGAAATGGTACTGAATCAACGCTACGCGGTTCACAAAAATTAAAGGTGGTAATCAGAGATGGCAGTTCAAGAATTTATCTCCCCGACATCCCTGTCGGAGGCGCAACAGGCAGTCAGTGAGGGGGCGGTTAGCGCCTGGCTGGCCGGCGGCACCGATTTATTAGTGGGCATACGGTTAGGCGTTCGAGACCCGGCGAGGGTCATTGATCTCAAGCAGATACCCGAGCTAACGGCGATTGAGATAGACGAGACATCTGCGCGCATCGGCGCGGCGGCATCGGCTTTTGACGTACTGCACAATTCTGAGGTGCCCTCGCTGTTCCCCGGGCTCGCCGAGGCGCTGAATTTGATCGGCTCGACTCAGATAACCGGCCGATGCTCGGCGGGTGGCAACTTGTGCAATGCTTCCCCCGCAGCCGACAGCATCCCGGCGCTGATTGCCAATGGCGCCCAGTGTCGCATCCTGGGATCTGACGGGGAGCGCATGCTGCCGGTCGAGGATTTTTTGGTCGGGCCCAACCAAAATGCACTGGCGCCGGGCGAGTTGTTGGTGGAGCTCATCTTGCCGAGGCCCGCGGCCGGCACTTCAGATGCGTACCTGCGACTTACACCCCGCACCGAGATGGATATTGCGGTGGCCGGAGCAGGGGTTTCGATTACGGTGGATGAATCGGGCACCTGCACCGCGGCAAGAGTCGCGATTGGTGCGGTGGCACCCACTGCACTGCTGGTTGAGGCGGCGGCCGAGGCGCTGGTGGGCTCCCAATTGGATCGAGCCGCGATCGACGCGGCGGTTGCGGCGGTGCGTGCTGCGGCAACACCCATCTCCGACAAGCGCGGCACGGCCGAGTACCGTACCCACGTGGTGGGGGTGTTGGTAGCGCGGGCACTTGCCAAAGCACAGGCCCGCATTACGGAGACTCGCTCATGAATAAGCCCCTGAACAAAATGGCCGTGCAGGCCACCATTAATGGAGAAAGCACGGCATTTCTGTGTTCGCCCGGTCAGGTATTGGCCGAGGTGCTGCGCGATGAGCTCGATCTGATTGGCACCAAGATCGGCTGCAACACGGGTGACTGCGGAGCGTGTTCGGTGCTGGTCAATGATCGACTGGTCTGTTCCTGCCTGGTGCTGGCTGCCGAGGTAGAGGGCAAGTCGGTGGAAACTGTGGAAGGCGTTGCCAAGGGTGGCGAGCTGCATCCCGTGCAGCAAAAGCTCCTGGAGCATGGTGGGTTGCAGTGCGGTATCTGCACGCCGGGGGTGGTGATCGCGGCCAAGGCAC
>CALKEI010000010.1 GCA_938085095.1 uncultured Luminiphilus sp.
CTGCCTCGTATTATCGGTGGTGAAGTGCTGGGCGCTTTCGCCTATGTCGAGCGTCAAAGCCGATTTGCGCTGCACGATTGCCAAACGACAGCGACGCGATCTGGCGACGGTTTTGTGCTCAATGGCGAAAAGGTCGTGGTATTCAATGGCGAGCAGGCAGATCACCTCGTTGTACTCGCGCGCACCTCGGGTGAGCAGTCGGATCGCGACGGACTGTCTTTAGTGATGGTCGATGCGAATGCGCCGGGCGTTGAGAAGATGAGCTATGCCATGATGGACGGCCAGCGGGTGGCGAATATTACGTTCAATGATGTTGCGCTATCCGCCGATGCCTTGTTGGGTGAAGAGGGCGCTGCGCTGCCCATCGTGGATGCTCTGACGGAAGAGGCCATCATCGCGTTGGCTGCCGAGGCGGTGGGCATTATGGCTGTGCTCAATGCCAAGACACTTGAGTACACGAAGACCCGCGAGCAGTTCGGTACTGCCATTGGTTCTTATCAAGCCCTTCAGCACCGCATGGTCGATACGATGATGGCCTACGAGCAGAGCAAGTCGTTGCTGTTTAAAGCGCTGTGTGAGTACAAGCAGGATCCCGAGATGGCGGCCGAGACGATCCACGCTCTCAAAGTCCTGATTGACCGAAATGGCAAGCACATATTTGGCGAGGCCATCCAGCTACATGGCGGCATGGGCATGACGGACGAGCTGGATATCGGCCATTACGCGAAACGTCTCATGATGATCAACACAACCTTCGGTGATGGTACCTACCATCGCAACCGTTTCATCGAGACGGCGTTCGCTGCCTGACCATGGAGCTGCGAGATAAGGTCGTTGTTGTAACGGGCGGTGCCAGTGGGATTGGGACCGGCCTTTGCAGACGGTTCAGGGAGGAAGGGGTTCGCGGTTTGGTTATCGCTGACCTCAATGGCGATGTCGCGGCAGATCTTGCAGCAGAGGTGGGTGGCAAAAGCTACGCGCTGGATGTCAGTGACGAAGCTGCCCTCGCGGCCATGGTGGCCGAGACCGAAGCGGAGTTTGGCCAGATAGATCTGTTTTGTTCCAACGCGGGCATCCTGAATCTTGACGACGGAAATTTCTGGGCCACTTCCAGCCCCAATGAGGTCTGGCAGCGCAATTGGGAAATCCACGTGATGGCGCATATTTATGCGGCGCGGGCCTGTCTGCCCGACATGATCCGACGTGGTGACGGATATTTTCTCCATACTGTGTCTGCCGCAGGCTTGCTGACTCAGCCCTATACGGCTGCTTACGCCACGACCAAGCACGCTGCGATTGGCTTTGCTGAATCGCTGGCGATTACTCACGGTGACGATGGCGTCAAGGTGAGCTGCCTCTGCCCACAAGCGGTCGATACTGCGATGCTGGGCGGCACGGATGGCGGCACGGCGGGCCTGGACGGGATACTCAGTCCTGCGCAGGTAGCTGAAGCCGTGGTTCAGGGGTTGCGCGAGGAATCCTTTTTGATTCTGCCTCATGAGCAGGTCGAGCAGTACCATCGCAACAAGGGGCAAAACTACAACCGCTGGATCGGCGGGATGCGGAAATTGCGCCGGAGCATGCGCCCACCTACACTGCCCTGACGTTCTCCCAAGGGTTTTCAGTGGACAAACAACAGCGCTTCGCCCGTGTTGTCTTGAACGGCTTCTACGCCTATTTCGCGGAGTTTGAAAATATCACGTTGGCTGCGCGCACCCGCTTTGAGCAGGCGGAGTGGGCGAGCATGCAAGATATCTCCAGTCAGCGAATTGATATTTATAAAGAAACCGTGATGCATACGCTCGGTGTTGCCCGCCAAGTTGCCGGTGAGCAAATCGAGGATCTCAGCTTTTGGGCGGGCACTCGCAGCCTGTATGCGGGATTGGTTCAGGGCATGACCAATTTCGAGATCGCCGAAACCTTTTACAACTCTATTTTCAATTCCCATTTTGGCCATCGCTCGATTCGCAATGACTATGCTTTTGTATTCTCTCCGCAGGGAGACGTGCCGCCCGTCGACATGGGGCGGGTAGTCAATCACTACCAGGTGGACGACAACTTGGCGCTGGCGTTCACGCAATTGCTTGAGGACTACGCCTTCAACATTCCCTATGAGGACCTCGGCAGGGATGTCACCAGTATTGTCAGCGCTATCGATCGTCATTTGGCCGCCCGCTTTGACATGAATCAGCCAGATCTTGAGTTGCAGGTGCTGGAGCATCACTTCTTTCGGAACAAGGCGAGCTATATCGTTGGTCGGCTGTATGCGGGAGGCGAGCAAATGCCGTTTGTCTTGCCACTGCTACACAACGATTCTCAAACGCATCCCGCGGTATATGTTGATGCTTTCCTGTTTGGTCCCGATCAGGTGAGCCTGCTGTTTTCCTTTACGCGAAGCTATTTCATGGTGGACGCATCGATTCCGTCCCAGTACGTGCTGTTCTTGCAGCAGCTGATGCCAAAGAAGGAGATTTCCGAGATCTATAGTGCAATCGGTCACTTTCGCCACGGTAAGACCTATTTTTATCGCACCTCGACCCGGCACATTCGATCTACGGAAGATCAGTTCATCGTGGCGCCGGGCATTAAGGGCATGGTGATGGCGGTGTTCACGCTCCCGTCGTACGAGTACGTATTCAAAATTATCAAAGACCGCTTTACGCCGCCTAAAGAAGTGACCCACCAGATCGTCAAAGACAAGTATCACTTGGTAAAGCGTTGGGATCGCGCGGGCCGCATGGCCGATACGCAGGAGTTCAACAATCTGGTGTTTGACGCCAGTCGTTTTTCTGACGAGCTCATGGCCGAGCTTTCCGCAACCTGTCCGTCGCAGCTGCGTATTAATGGTCGCGCGCTCATCATCAAGCACTGTTATGTCGAACGACGGATGAATCCGCTGAATCTCTATTTGCAGGATGCGACCGACGACGAAGTGAACGAGGTGATGAGTGATTACGGCAATGCCATCAAACAACTGGCCGCGGCCAATATCTTTCCGGGCGATATGCTATTGAAGAATTTTGGTGTGACCCGGCACGGCAGGGTCGTGTTTTATGACTACGACGAGATTGAACCGCTGCTCGACTGCCAGTTTCGCCGCATTCCACCACCTCGTGACGAGATGGACGAGATGTCTGACCAACCGTGGTATTCGGTGGGACCTAAAGATATCTTCCCCGAAGAGTTCCGGCTCTTTTTCTCGGGTAACGCGCGGGCCAGGGCCGCATTTGACGCCCAGCATGCGGATCTTTATGACGCGGACTTCTGGATTGGTCTGCAAGATAAGTTGCGCAGCGGCTTTGTGGAAGACTTTTACCCCTACCCACGGCGAGTGCGATTCTCGCGAAGACAGGAGCTTGCCTGACGATGGCATCCCTTTATCTTATCCGGCACGGCCAAGCCTCGTTCGGCAGTGCTAACTATGATCAGCTGTCGCCGCTGGGACAGCGGCAGGCGGATGTATCCGGGCAGTTTTTCGCCGAGACAGGGCTGCATTTTACGCAGGCAGCGAGTGGCGACTTGTCGCGTCAGCGCGAGACGGGGGAGCGCGTACTCGCCTGTCAACCTGAGCCGGCGACGCTGCGAGTCGATCCCCGCCTGAACGAGGTCGATAACGAGGGCCAGATAGCGGCTTTATTGCCGATTCTTTGTGAGCGGGACGACGCCTTTGCAGACCGGGTGAAAGCGGGCAGGAGCGACAGCAAGCAGTATCAGAAGGTGATTCAGGCCGTGTTCAATGCCTGGGTGTCGCCCGACTGCCCCGATTTGTCGGGCACCGCGTCATGGCCCGACTATCTCGCGGGCGTTCGCGGCGCGTTACAGGATGCCATGGAGCGCGCAGAGGGCGGCAGCGACACGGCGATTTTCACCTCGGGCGGAACGATTGCCACTGCCGTGAGCTGGGTCCTCGGGGTGCCCCATCATCAGATTTACGGGTTTTACGAGCCGGTCTTCAATTGCTCTATCACGCGATTGATGTTTTCCCGGAGCAGAGTCTCTCTCTCGAATTTCAACGACACGGCGCATTTGCAGCTACTGAGCCAGCAACTGGGTGAAACATTGGTGACCTACCGGTGATCCCGGACTGATGACGGATATCTGGCTGGTGCGTCACGGTGAGGCCGCGGCGGGTTTTGATGAGGATACGGACCCCGCCCTGTCGGCACTGGGGCGCGAGCAAGCCGCGCAGAGTGCCGAACATCTTCTGCGACACGTTCCCGACCACGCCGCACTGCTGAGCAGTCCGAAATTACGTGCAATCCAGACGGGAGAGCCCTTTGCCCGCGCACGAGCGGGAGCGCTGGAAGTCGATGAACGATTTGTTGAGCTCCCCTCGCCGGACGCACTGGCCATTCGTAAAGCCTGGATACAGGAAGTGCTCCAAGGCCACTGGAGCGGCCTGCCGGAATCCGTTCGCCTATGGCGCGAGGAGATCGGCGCGGCGATTTTATCGTGCACCTCGCCAACGGTTATCTTCACGCACTTTCTGGTCATCAATGCCGTGGCGGCGCGAATGAGCGGTGACGATACCGTGCTGCAGTGCCTGCCCGCGAATGGATCGGTGCACCATCTGCGGGTCGAGGGTCAGATCTGGCGTTGGATTTCCCGGGGCGACATGCTCGAGAGCGTGGTCAACTAGTCGCGTTTAATTCGCATGAGTGATTCCTGAGCGGTGGACGCGAGTAACGTGCCGTCCTGCGCCCAGAGAAATCCGCGACTGAAGCCTCGCCCGCCGCCTGCCCGCGGGGTATCGCAGTCATAGAGCACCCACTCATCCATCTTCCCCGGATGATGAAACCACACCGCATGGTCCAGGCTGGCAGCCATGAAATGTTTGATCGGGTTGGTGTAGGGGTGCGGATAGAACACCGTACTGAGCAGTGAGTAGTCGGAAATCATCACCAGCGCCGCCTGGTGCACGGCGTGATCGTCAGGTAGCGGACCGATGGCGCGAAACCATGATTGTCCCATCGGGGCTTGCTCTTCTGCCAGATACTGCGTCACCCGTTGTCGCTCGATCTGGTACAGGTCAATCAAATTGGGATCGCCGGGCTTGGTGGTGAATCCGCGAAAGTTCGACATGTCATCGGCCTCGGATCGTGGCGCGGCGACGTCGGGCATGGGGATACAGTGGCTGACACCCTCTTCTTCCCGGTGATAGCTGATCGAGGTGTTAAAGATAGCCTCGCCCTTCTGGCGTGCGACGACGCGCCGAGTGGAGAAAGAGCGTCCGTCGCGAATCGGATCGACCTCGAAGTCGATGCTCGTCGCCGGGTCACCTGCGCGGAGAAAATACGCGTGGAGACTGTGCGCGCTCAGCTCACCGCTCACCGTTTGATTGGCCGCCATCAGACATTGCGCCACAACTTGGCCCCCGAAGATACGTTGCTGGGGCATCAGACTATTGCCGATGAAAGTGAGCTCCGCGGTTTGGCGTGGCGTAATCTCCTCGAGCACTTCGATAAAACAGCTCACGGGGTGTCCTTATTGAGAGGGTCGGGGCGGGGCCAGCCCGCAGAAAAATACCGAGAAATAGTCACCAGCACTCTGCTCGACGGCCTCAATGGGCTGCCAGGTTTCGAGATCCATGGCCGCGTTCAGTGCGCCGGTTAGCAGCTGAACCACGATAGCAGCAGGAATGTCTCGAAACTGACCGTCGGCGATCGCCCGCTTCACGTAGGTCTCAAGTGTCGTGTGGACCGCTGCCAATCGGGCCAAGAGGCGCTGTCGAACAGCGGGTGGCAGGGCGGTGATGGAATTAAAGTGCACCAGTGGCCCCTGGTCTGAGTTTTGCAGCGCAAAGATTTGTCGGCACGCCGTATGCAGTTTGGCGGCGGGTGCCGCCTCCAGTTGTTCGATGCCCGCCACAACCCGCTCCAGTTGATCGAGGGTGTAGTCATAGCACTGTGTGAGTAGCGCCTCTTTATTGGCGAAGTGATAGTAAAAAGCACCTTTGGACACTTGTAACTGTTCGGCAATCTCATCGAGTGACGTACCGCTGAAGCCCTTTTGATTGAAGCAGCGGGTGCCGGCCTTGAGAAAAGCTTGCTGTTTCAGTCGGTTCTGCGCCTCGCGATTAAAAGCCTCATCGTCTGGGGTGAGCGCCAGAGCGCCGGCAGCGTCGAGGGTCATGTGTTGCTCGGGTGACGACAGCAGGCCATGGGTGAACAAGTCGCGTAGCACGGCGATCACCGCTCGGGCCTCCTCACGAGGCATTTCATAAAGCCAGTAAAAGGACCAGTCCAGTGCCCCGACCATTGCCCGCATCGTGATCACAGGATTACAGCGACGGATCTGGCCCGTTTCAATCCCACGGTTGAGCAGGTCAATCAATCGTCTCAGGAGCCCTCGATACTGCTCTTCGAGGGCAATGCGGTGTTCATCCTTTAGCGAGGCGATTTCCAGCGGTGCCGCGTAAAAATCACCCTCGCCGTCGAGAGAGCGGAGCGTGGTGGCGATCTGGCTTTCCAGAAAAGCGATCAGGCATTCGATGGGCGCGCTGTGTGCCTCTTCCGCACTGTCCAGCTGTGCGTTGGCCTGACGCATGTTCGCGTCATAACATTGATAAATCAGATCTTCCTTGGTGGCGACGTAGTAATAGAGACTGGTTTTGGTGAGCCCCAGCCGGCTGGCGACGTCGGCCAAAGTGGTGGATCTAGCGCCTTTTGTATTGAACAGTTTCGCGGCGCAGGAAAGCACGGCGGCCCGCTTCGTCTCGCGTTGCAGACCACGACTAAAGGGGGAGCGATGTGCTGGGGCAGGGGTATCCAAAACGTCTTCGGGCAACACAAACCCCGAGGGGTCATTCTCAAAATTCGATAATTTGAACTTTAAGTATTTTTACTGAACCTGTCCATGTTTATTGGGGATCGACTTCGAATCATGGCGGGCTCAGCGGAACGACAAAGCGTGTTTGCGCCGTGCAATCGGCGCGCTTATCGGTCTCTGGGCGTCGCGGGTGGCTTATGCCACACTCTGGCTCCCATCCGATCAACAAGGGCGACTTTGTGACCGACACCATCTCTTTTGTGCAAGAGCAGGGGATTGCCACGCTCACCTTTGATCATCCGGCGCGTCGCAATGCGCTGGGGGCGGCGGAGCTCGACGCCATTGAAGCGGCGCTTGGTGCGTTATCGACTGAGACGCGAGCCCTGATCATCACCTCGTCGGATGATCGAATTTTCTGTGCCGGTGCCGACCTCACTCAGATCTTGGAGGGGTCTTTGAGCGGAGATCGTTTCCAATCGGTCACGAATCAAATCGCAGCGTTACCGATCCCCACGATTGCCGTGCTCACGGGCCATGTTTTTGGTGGTGGCGCCGAGTTAGCGATGAGCTGCGATTTTCGTCTCGCGCGCGAGGAGATGATATTGCGGATACCCGCCGCGGCGATAGGCCTGTGCTACCCGGTAGAGGGCATTGAACGACTGACTCGTCGCCTTGGGCCGTCGTTGGCCCGACGCATGTTGGTGGCGGCCGAGACGTTCACTGCGGAACAGATGCTGTCCCTGCGGCTGGTTGACGCCGTGCATCCGGCGGCAGCGCTTCGCGAGGCCGCGCTTCGTTACGCGACGTCGCTACTGGCGCTGGCGCCCATGGCGGTGACCAGTATGCTTGACATCATTCGACAGCTCGAAGCAGGTGCGCTGGATCGCGATCATGCCGGAGAGCTGGCCCGGGCCTGCAGTGACTCGAAGGACGTTCAGGAAGGCATTACGGCGCAGCGGGAAAAAAGAGCGCCAGTCTTCAAAAACCAGTGATCCGTATGCTTCTTAATTGACTATGCTAGGGTTACCAGAGATTTACGCTTTCAATAACTTATGTCCATAGCCCAGCAAAAACTCGAGCAGATTCGCGCTCAGGTCCAGTCTCACCTTGATGGCCGGCAGACCGCGGCCTTGACCGATGCCCGAAGAGAGGCGCTCGAAGCCACCATCCGGGGGCACCTCAAGGCTCACAACGCCGTGATTGTGGCGCATTACTACACGGCGCCCGAGATTCAGGCATTGGCTGAGGCGACGGGCGGCTGCGTGTCGGATTCATTAGAGATGGCACGGTTTGGGCGGGACCATCCGGCGGAGACGTTAATTGTTGCCGGAGTCAGGTTCATGGGGGAAACCGCCAAAATATTGACGCCGGGCAAGCGGGTCTTAATGCCCACCTTGGAGGCCACCTGTTCCCTTGATGAGGGTTGCCCTAGCGACGCGTTCTCCGCCTTCTGCGACGCCCATCCAGAGCGTGAGGTGGTGGTGTACGCGAATACCTCCGCCGCTGTGAAAGCAAGAGCGGATTGGGTCGTGACGTCCAGCATTGCCCTCGATGTCGCTGAGCACCTCGCTGAGCAAGGGAAAGGCATTATCTGGGCGCCGGATCGCCACTTGGGCGAGTATGTGCAGCGTGAGTCGGGTGCAGATGTGCTCCTGTGGGACGGCGCTTGTATCGTCCATGAGGAATTTAAAGCCCGGGGTATTCGCGACCTCAAACAGGTGCACCCGGATGCCGCGGTGCTAGTCCATCCTGAGTCGCCATCGAGCGTCATTGAGCTGGCGGATCACGTGGGTTCCACGACACAAATCATTCGCGCGGCGTGTGAATTGCCTCAGAAGACCTTCATCGTGGCAACGGATCAGGGGATTTTCTACAAGCTCCAGCAAGCGGCTCCTGACAAGACCTTTATCATCGCGCCCACCGCGGGGCAGGGTGCCACCTGCCGTAGCTGCGCCAATTGCCCCTGGATGGCGATGAATGACCTGGAAGCGATGGCGGCAGTTTTTGACCGTGACGATAATGAAATTCAGGTGCCCGAGGTGTTGGCAGCCGAGGCGATGAAGCCACTGGAGCGCATGCTGGCGTTTGCCGAAACACTCAATCCCTGATGGGCAGTTGCCCGGACGGGCATCAACCCGGATCCATTGCGGTCCGCATGTCCTGAATATCACTTAACCGTTCGTTGATGAGCGATGACACTGTGAAGTCCCGCCCTACCAGTTCGAGGGCATAGCTCAGCTGACGTTCAGCGGCGTCCAGTGCGTTCACCAAAATGAAGTATTCAGCGCGCGATCGATGCAGACCGATAATGTTGCCCGCCAGACCCTGAACTTCTGCCAGCAGATACCACAGTCCCGGATCGTTGCTGACCCTCCGGGATTGCTCAATCAGTAGGGCTTCGGCGAGATGGGGTGAGCCTGCCTGATGCAGGGCGTTGGCGTAGGACATAGTGAGCGGATGGTTCCCCGGAGACAGCTCCAGACGTTGCTCGAGCGTCGCGACGGCTCGAGCAGTGTTGCCTCGCGCAACATCGATCTCCGCATCCGCGATCACGTATTCAATGCGATCGCTGTCACCCGACCAGATACTGTCCAGAGTGAGAGCAGCCTCATCCGCGCGGCCCGCAGCAGTCAGCGCCAGGACCAACCCATAGCGGGTGGCCTCCTGCGAAAGTGACTGCCCTTCCGAGGCCGATCGGAAGCTCGCCACCGCTTCTTCGGGCGTCGGTGCGGCGTTTACGGCGACCCTCGCGCGCATCAGCTGATAATCAAGACTGACCGAGCGAATTCGTTTTGGATATTGCATTGCGCGGGCGCGGGTATCGGAGATCCGCTTCTCCGACAGTGGGTGAGTGCGGAGGAATTCGGGCACCCGGTCACTCTGGCTATAACGCGTTGCGGCATACATGCGCTCGAACATCTGCGGTGCGGCATAGGGATCCATACCCGCGTTGTAGAGGGTTCGCAGCCCCACCCGATCAGCCTCTGCCTCGTTGGCACGGCTGTAGCGGAGCTGGGCGTCCTGAGCCAGGCCCTGCGCGGCAGACATAGCCGCCAGCCCGGCATCGGTTCCCACTGTCGCGGCCAGCAGTACTCCAGCCAATAGTCCGGCCAACTGCATCGGGCCCTGTTCCTGCGCCAACTCCATGCGCCGTGAGAAATGGCGTTGGCTCAGGTGCGCGATCTCGTGAGCCATGACAGTGGCGAATTCGTCTTCGGTCTCGGCATATTGAAACAGACCGCTGTGCACACCGATGACCCCACCGGGCACGGCGAAAGCATTGATGGTGGGATTGTCGACGATCACCAATTCAATCCGTCGGTCCTGTAGCTCACTGTGCTGTGCCAACTCAAAGACCAGATTTTCAAGGTAGCTGTGCAGAAGCGGGTCGTTCACTAGTGGGGCCTGACCTCGAAAGCTTCGAAGCCACATGCGTCCCAACTGGTACTCGTAATCTGCAGAAAACAGACTGGTGCTCGATTCGCCCAGATTCGGAATCTTGAGGTCCTCGGTGACGGCCCAGAGCGAGGGGGGTAGCGCGAGGCAACACACCAACAGGAGTGGCCTAAGTGGATGTGAGAAAATGAGCCGGGGGTGCATGCCCGCACTCTAGCTTACTTGGCGATTCACCGGGAGGTGGTGAGGAGTGTGAAAATTCGTTCTTGATCAGTCCGCTTGCGCAATAAGCGATATACTCCCTGCCCCCTGAAGAGCGGGTCAACATGAATGTCTGATCAAACCTCACCCGCCGAGTCGGTCGATGCGCGGGGAGAGCAATGCCCGATGCCCTTACTGATGGCTAAACGCGCTCTGCGCGGACTCCCCTCCGGGGCGGTATTAGAGGTGCTGTCGACTGATGAGGGTTCGGAGCGTGACTTCGAGAGTTTTGCGCGACTTGCGGGTCATGTTGTGGCCTGCGAGCGGTTGCTTGACGATGTATTGCGGCTGACCATCACCAAGGCCTGAGCCAAGGAGCGCCCAAGCGTGAGAGAAGTTCTAACAAGGTGGTACCAGCGCTATTTGAGCGAGGAAGAGGCGGTCATCTTGCTCATGCTGCTGATCGTGGCCTTCGTGGTGATGCTGATGTTTGGAGACATTCTCGCCCCGGTGTTGGTCGCTGTGATCCTCGCCTATTTGATGCAGGGTGTGGCGAATGTGCTGCGGCATCGGGGAGTGCCTGCCGAACTCAGCGTTGCCCTGTCCACGGTGCTCTTTCTCGGTGGCTTCTTCGCGGTCCTGTTTGTTGTGGCGCCTCTCGTCTGGCGCCAGTTGGTCGCTCTGGTGCGCGAAGCACCCGCGATGATTGAAGCAGGTCGAAAGGTGCTGGTAACTCTTCCTGAGGAGTACCCGGTTTTTTTCACCCAGCAGCAGGTAAACGAGCTGACCGCGGCGATACAGGCCGAGATGGCCTCTGTGGGTCAAATTCTTGTGACCAAGGGGTTGAGCTCTATTCCGAGTATGCTGGCCGCCATCGTATATCTGATCCTGATTCCGCTGATGGTGTTCTTTTTCCTCAAGGATCGCGAGCAGCTGGTGGGCTGGTTCGGTGGCTTTCTGCCCGAGAAAAAACCCCTGCTGGATCGCATCTGGGAGGAGCTCAACCTGCAGTTTGCCAACTACGCCCGGGGCAAA
>CALKEI010000011.1 GCA_938085095.1 uncultured Luminiphilus sp.
GAGCCAGTCTGAGGCGTCCAGTCTGCGCATCAGACTAGATACCCGATTGTTAGATTCAGCGACCCCTTCAATCGATACCACGTTGGCCTTGGTCTCCAGTGAGGTATAAAAGACGCCATCGGGAACCGTTCTGACAAGCTGATCCATTAGCCTGACAATTACTGGGCGGTTGCCCTGAAGGGCTTGAATCACTCGCATGCGTTCGATCAGTTGATTGCGTTTGCGCTGCAAATCCCGAATCTCCGCCACTTCCTCATCCAGCAAGGCAATGCGAGCGCCAAGGTATTGGTTGCGCGACTGCTGGTGATCGATCTGGCTGTTGACCGTCAGATCCCAGAGCAGCACTGACACCAGCGCCCCTGCCAACGTTGCGCCCAGGCTGACCAAAAATTGTTTTTTACGCTCTTCTCTGCGGGCCTCGCGCCACGGTAATAGATTAATGCTGGCCATCAGGGTGTGCCCCGCATTGCCAGTCCACACGCCACCATCATGGCGGGTGCATCGTTCGCCAGCGCCTGAGCGTTCACTCTCGCCCCCACCGACATGTCAGCAAATGGATTCGCCACAATAGTGGCGGTATTGAGGCGTTGCTCAATCGTATCGGCGAGCCCCCCGATCGAAGCCACGCCACCACACAGGACGATGCAGTCGAGTTTGTTGTAATCGCTCGAGGAAAAGAAAAACTGCAGTGAGCGACTCACTTGCTGCACCACCGCTTCCCGGAATGGCTCCAAGACCTCGCGCTCGTAGTCCTCAGGCAGGCCGCCCTGTTTTTTAGCGCGGCCGGCCTCCTCGAAAGAGAGCTCGTAACGGGTCATGATTTCTTCGGTAAGCTGTTTGCCACCAAACAGCTGTTCCCGTGTGTAAATCGATTCACCCGCTGCAAAGATCGACAATGTCGTCATGCTGGCGCCAATATCTACTATCGCAATGGTGCCCGACATCGCAACGGGCATCTGAGACTGCAACAGCGACAGCGCGCGTTCGATAGCGAAAACCTCGACATCCATCACTGCCGGAGTCAGACCCGCCTCTTCGAGTGCCTCTACTCGCGATTCAACAGTTTCTTGGCGGCAAACTGCCAGCAGGACGTTGACCTGGCCATCCAGCCCAGGCAGCGGTCCCAGCTCTTCAAAATCCAGGGCAACTTCATCCAGTGGATAGGGAATATACTGATCTGCCTCCACTGTGAGTTGTGCTTCGAGTTCTTCCTCGGACAGTCCCGCTGGCATGGCAATGGTCTTGATGATGACGGCCGAGCCTGAAACAGCCGCAGCAGCCCGCACCGCGCGGGTTTTCGAACGATTGATCAGCTCCCGGATGAGACCGCCGACAACCTCGATCTGGTTGACATTTTTTTCGACCACCGCTTCCGGAGGCAGCGGCGATACCGCATAGCTCTCAACCCGGTATCGATTGCCTTCACGACTCAATTCCAGCAGCTTGACGGTAGTCGAACTGATGTCGATACCGAGCACCTGTGATCTTTTGGCGACGCCAAATCGTTTCAACACTTGCCGTTCCTTTGCGTGTGTCGATGTTCCCCGAGAGGGCTCTCGGCCTACAGGGTTACATACTACGATGCGCTCTCAGGTTTATGGCCCACCAAAGTCGGTAAAAGGTCACTTAACGCACCCAATAGTGTGAAATCTCCGCAAAAGCCCTGATATGTTTACCCTTTCAGGTGTTGTGATGCGTTCACCGGCCGCCCGGGGTCCCACGTTGAACCCAGCCTGAAACGGTCCACACCGGAGAGTCCACAGTGCCAAGAGCCAGAAAACTGACGCAATATGCCGGGCTGATCGCCTGTGCGGGCCTTTGGTGGCTGGCGGGTCTCTACCTCTACCTCAGCCCCGAGCTGCCCGAAGAGAGTGCGCTGCGCAATATCACACTGCGCACCCCCATGCGGGTGCTCAGTCTGGACGGCGCCCTCATAGGACAATTCGGGGAACAGAAGAGAAAGCCGCTGCGCTTTGACGAGATCCCGCAAAGCTTTATCAATGCCCTGCTCGCCGCCGAAGATGACGGTTTCTTTGAGCACAGTGGCATCGAACCCCTCAGTTTAATGAGAGCGGTTTCGGAGTTACTGCTCACAGGCAAGAAAGGCAGTGGGGGGTCTACCCTCACCATGCAGGTAGCGAGAAATTATTTCCTCACCCTCGATCAAACCTTCCTCAGAAAATTCACCGAGATTTTGCTGGCATTTCAGATCGAGGCTCGGCTCAGCAAGGAAGAGATTTTCGAGCTGTATGTTAACCGTGTATTCCTTGGCCACCGAGCCTATGGCTTTGAGGCCGCCGCCGAGACCTATTACGGCAAGCCCCTCGCGGATCTCAGTCTCGCGCAGCACGCCATGCTGGCGGGGGTGCCAAAAGCCCCTTCTCGCAATAACCCCCTGAGCAATCCCGACCAGGGGAAGGGCCGGCGGGACTGGATTCTGGGGCGTATGGCCAGCCTCGGCATGATTGATGAAGCCGACCAGCTCATCGCCCAGAACACCCCGGTGACAGCTGATTTTTATGGGCAAGTCGTCGAAGTCGACGCCGATTACGTGGCTGAAATGGTCCGCCAGGAGATGGTAGAGCGCTTCGGAAACGCCGCCTACAACGATGGTTATGTCGTTTACACAACGGTAGAGGCTAAACGGCAGCAGGCTGCGCACGATGCGGTGCTGAGCGGGCTGCGAACCTATGACTGGCGGCACGGCTGGCGCGGCCCGGAACGTCGACTGGCGCCCCGGGAAGGAGAGTTGCCAGAAGAAACCCTTGAGCGCTGGCAAGCGGCGCTGCGGGCCATGCCCACCATCGCCAAATTGCCGCCGGGGATTGTGACCGAGGTGGGCGAGGAAGAGGTCACCGTGCTCACCAAGGCCGGCGAATCCATCACGCTCTTGTGGGAGGGTGATCTTGAGAAAGTGCGTCGATATCGATCCGTTAATCAAACATCTGCTGCGGAAAAAACGGCCTCTGATCTACTCGCACCCGGAGATCTGATCCGCATTCGCGAGGAAGCTCAGGGGTGGCGCCTCACCCAGGTACCAAAAGCACAGGCTGCATTGGTGTCGCTCGACCCCAAGCACGGCGCAATACGAGCTTTGGTGGGCGGCATGGGCTTTGAACTCTCAAAATTCAATCGCGCCACGCAGGCAAAACGTCAGCCAGGCTCTAACTTCAAACCTTTCCTGTACGCCAGCGCCCTGTCCGCCGGTATCACACCGTCGACCGTGATCAACGACGCACCGGTAGTGCTCGATAATCTTGCGGCTGCGGAAATCTGGCGCCCCGAAAATGACAGCGGGAAGTTTTACGGCCCAACGCGCCTCAGGGAAGCACTGACCTTCTCGCGGAATCTCGTATCGATCCGGGTGCTACAGCGGGTCGGCGTCAGGTCATTTATCCGCTTCATTGAGGGACTCGGCTTCGACACCGAGGATATGCAAGCCAACCTCACGCTCGCACTGGGCACTCACACGTACACCCCCCTAGACATCGCAACGGGTTATGCCCTTCTCGCTAACGAAGGATTCAAAGTGGAGCCCTGGTTGATTGAGCGCATTGAAAATGCGGATGGAGAGATCGTCTACGCCGCCGACCCTCTGGTCGCCTGCGCTGAGTGCTCTCGATCGGATGACGAAGAGCCCGAAGAGATGCGGATGGAGGACATTCTAGGTGCCGCGGTACCCGAGATCCGCGCCGCCGAGCAGGTGATGGACCCTCGGGTCGCCTACATCACGTCATCTTTTCTCAATGACGCCATTCAGCGCGGCACGGGGCGACGCGCACGGGTATTGGAACGCACCGACATTGCCGGCAAAACCGGCACCACTAACGGGCCCCGAGACGCTTGGTTCTCGGGTTTCAATCGCGACCTCATCACTACCGCCTGGGTGGGCTTCGACGATTACGGTCCACTGGGTCGTCGGGAATTCGGGGGCACTGCGGCGCTTCCAATCTGGATCGACTATATGCGACAGGCCCTCCCACCTGCTCAGCCTGCGGCGCCGATGCCACCCGGTATTGTGCGGCTCCGGGTAGATAAAGAATCGGGGCTGCGCGTTCGAGGGCAGCCCGAAGGCAGCACGATGGAATACTTTCTGGAGGAATTTCTGCCGGATTGGGACACCCAGTCAGACAGAGGTATCGACAGCAAAAATCTGGACCAGATTTTCTGAGCCAAAAAAAACGCCGGCATCAGCCAGCGTCTTTTACTATCAGTTCAGATCACTTCTTTAAGCTGCGGCCACCAAATCGCTTATTGAAGCGATCAACGCGGCCACCGGTGTCGACGATTTTCTGCTTGCCGGTGTAAAACGGATGACACTGACTACACACGTCGAGAGACATATCTTCACCCAACGTGGAGCGAGTCTTGATCTCGTTGCCACAGCTGCAACGGGCGGTAATCTCGCTGTACTGTGGATGTATACCTGCTTTCATGCCAACCTCCGCCAGCATCTGTCGTGCGAAAAAGAGCGCGGATCATACCAGAGCCAACACCGATAGCAAGGCGGAATACATCAACTCCCGCGCTCTAGTACACTAGGCGCGATTAGCCGTCGCACCGAGCAGACCTTGAGCCAGAAACTAGCGGACAACACCCCCGATCACATGATCTGGCGCTGTGCGGTGCCCTCCCCCCTGAGACGACACTTTGATTATCGACCACCCGCGGATTGGCAGGGTGAGATAACACCCGGGGTTCGGGTAAGCGTTCCTTTTGGTAAGCGCGCCGTGACCGCGGTCGTGGTATCAGAGGCAACAGAGTCGCAAATCGATGAGACGAAGCTGCGGCACGTTACGGCTTTACTGGATGCTGCGCCCCTCTATACCGAGGCGCAGCTGGCACTGCTGAGGTGGGCGGCCGACTATTATCAGCATCCGCCGGGGGAGGTTTTACCACTGGGGTTATCGCCGGGAGAGCGGCGCGGTAAAACCGAGCGCACGGTGGGAGAGCCGGGGCTCTCGCTTACTGCTCGAGGCCAAGGGCTACCAGAAGGTGCGCCGCATCGGGCACCCAAACAGGCTGCATTGGTATTAAAACTCAAACAGGGGCCCGCCAGTGTGGGCGCACTGGCCGCAGAGGGCTTCAGCCGAACCGTCATCAAGGCGCTTGTCGATCACAACTTGGCCACCCCCTGCGAACTGAGCGTCGATCAGAGCTGGCGAACCCAAACCCCCCCGCTGCCCGCCAACGAAGAACAGCAAGCCGCGATTGAGGCGATCATGGCCCAAACAGGGTCCTTCGCGGTACATCTCCTCTATGGGGTGACGGGCAGCGGGAAAACCGAAGTGTATTTGCAGGCCATTGCAGACTGCCTCGAGCGGGGTCAGCAGGCTCTGGTCTTACTTCCAGAGATTGCGCTCACGCCTCAAACACTGGCGCGCTTTGAGGCGCGGTTTGACGCACCAGTGGTCGCACTCCATTCGGGTATGGGAGATGCCGAGCGAGATCGAGTCTGGGCTGCTGCGCGACGAGGCACTGCTGCCGTGGTGCTGGGCACCCGATCGGCGGTTTTTGTCCCCTTATGTCAACCGGGGCTGATCGTAGTCGATGAGGAGCATGATGCCGCATTTGTTCAACAAGATGGCTTTCGCTACTCAGCGCGAGATGTTGCCATTAAACGCGGTCAACTCGAGCAGTGTCCGGTGGTGCTGGGCAGCGCCACACCCAGTCTTGAAAGTTGGCATAACGCTGAGTTGGGACGCTACCAACGCCACGCTTTGACACAACGAGCGGGCACGGGAACATTACCTCGACACCACCGCATTGACATCAGCGGACTGGATTTGGCTGCGGGCCTCTCGCGTGAGCTCCTGGATCGAATCGGAGATACGCTCAGCGATGGTCATCAGGTACTGGTATTCCTGAATCGGCGTGGCTTCGCCAACGCACTGCTTTGCCACGATTGCGGCTGGAGCAGCGACTGCGCGGATTGTGACGCCCGCATGACGCTGCATAAAACGCCGCCGGGCCTGCACTGTCATCACTGCGACCGACGCAGCGCAGTGCCCAGCCAATGCCCGAATTGCCAAAGCAGACGCCTTGTCGGCACCGGCGTGGGAACTCAACAAACCGAAGCCTTTCTCACAGAGCAGTTTGCCGATTTCCCGGTCATCCGGGTCGATAGCGACACCATGACTGGCCGGGCATCCATGTCCGGCCTGATCAGTCGCTTGGCCTCAGGAGACCCGGTATTAATGATTGGCACCCAGATGCTCAGCAAAGGACATCACTTTCCTCACGTCACGCTGGTGGCGGTCGTGGACGCCGATGCGCTGCTTTTTAGCCCCGATTTTCGTGGTGAAGAGCGGTTGCTCCAGCTTCTCACCCAGGTCGGCGGCCGGGCTGGACGTGACAAAACGCCGGGTGAGGTGCTCATTCAGACCCGGCATCCAGAGCACCCCCTGATGCAACAACTCGACCGGCCCTACCACACCGCCTTGCCTGCGCTGCTCAATCATCGCGTGCAGGCAGGGTTGCCGCCCCTGGGCGCGCTGGGCGTTATTCGGTGTGACAGTCAACGTCGACACGAGGGGCTCGACTTCCTTCATCAGGTAAAAAACAGCGCGGCGGCGGCAGCCGGGACTCACGTCATTGGGCCAGTGCCTGCCGCTATGGCACGACGTAAAAATCGCTACCGATCACAGCTGGTGATCTCGGCGAAGAACCGCACTTTGCTCGCTGCCAGCATGGCGGCACTGGTCTCCGCGGCGGAATCTACGCGACGCTCGCACCATCTCAGCTGGTCAGTCGATATTGACCCCTACGAAAGCTTGTGACTTCCTTCGCTGGAGCCGTCGCCACGGGTTGGTGATAATGACGCTTGAGTCCGCGCGCATTGGCGACGCGGGTAGACCGTGACAGGATGACAATGAAACCCGAACTGGCTGCGCTGATTACCACAGCGCTGGAACAACTCGTATCACAAGGTGTCTTGGCTGGGCTGCCTGACGCAGCACCGCAAATTGATCGCCCTAAGGATCCGAGCCATGGCGACCTCTCCTGCAACATTGCCATGGTGTTGGCTAAACGTGCCGGTATCGCTCCCCGCGATCTCGCCACGCAGATTATCGATACGCTACCCGACAACACGTTGATCGATCGCTGCGATATCGCCGGTCCAGGCTTCATCAATTTTTTTGTGAATGCGAGTCACCATACCGGGGTCGTGCGCACCATTTTGGAAAGTGGCTCGGATTATGGAAAATCGGATAGCGGCGCAGGCCGGCAAGTGCAGGTGGAATTTGTCTCGGCTAATCCCACGGGACCACTGCATGTTGGTCACGGGCGTGGCGCGGCGATCGGTGACTCTCTGAGTCGCTTGCTTGAGGCAACGGGCTGGTCGGTGCAACGCGAGTTTTATTACAACGATGCGGGGCAACAGATCAATAACCTGGCTCTGTCGGTACAAGCTCGCGGTCAGGGCAAAGGTCCTGATCACCCCGACTGGCCTGCCGATGGCTATCAGGGAGGCTACATCGAGGATGTCGCGGCCGCCTACATGGCAGGCGATTCGGTGCAGGCTGCCGACCGGGAAATCACCGGCGCCGCCGATTTGGATGACCTCGACGCAATCAGGGAATTCGCCGTGGCCTGCCTGAGGCGCGAGCAAGATCAGGATCTGCAGGCCTTTCAAGTCGTTTTCGACAAGTACTTTTTGGAGTCATCTCTCTACGATAGCGGCGCCGTCGAAGAGACCGTGACAACGCTTCAAGCGGCGGGCCATACTTTTGAAGATCAGGATGCCCTCTGGCTGCGCACGACCGACTTTGGTGATGATAAAGACCGCGTAATGCGCAAGAGCGAGGGCGGCTATACCTACTTTGTGCCCGACGTCGCCTATCATCACAACAAGTGGCAGCGGGGTTACCAGCGCGTCATTAACGAGCAGGGTGCTGATCACCACAGCACCATCACCCGGGTGCGGGCAGGACTCCAGGGCCTCAATGTTGGGATTCCCGAGGGTTGGCCAGAGTATGTGTTGCACCAAATGGTGACCGTGATGCGCGAAGGCGCCGAGGTCAAGCTCTCTAAACGGACAGGCGGCTACGTGACACTCCGCGACCTGATTGATTGGGTGGGTTGCGATGCCACTCGCTATTTCCTGGTCGCACGAGCGCCGACGTCTCAACTGACCTTCGACGTGGATCTGGCGCTGGCACGCAGCAATGAGAACCCCGTTTATTACATCCAATACGCTCACGCTCGGTGCGTCAGCGTGCTGCGCAAGGCGACCGAAATCGCAGGCGACGCTCACGTAAGCGCCGGGCTTGCGCATCTGGCCCGTCTCGATGAGCCGGAGACCTTATCACTGGCGATCAGTTTGGGCCGCTTCCCCGAGGTGGTTGCGAATGCAGCAGAACGCCTTGAGCCACATGATGTGGCCAATTATTTGCGAGAGCTCGCCGCGGACTTCCACAGCTTTTACAATGCACACAAAGTCCTTGAAGGAGTGCCGGAAACCATGCAGGCGAGGCTCGCACTGGTCGCCGCCACCCGACAGGTCATCGCCAGCGGTCTTGCTCTGCTGGGCGTGTCAGCTCCGGACGCTATGTAATGGCTAACACCTCCGGTCAGTCGGGGCGCAAACCCTCTGCGACGCGCAGCCAGACATCCTCCGGGCACAACACGCCTCCGACCCTGAATACATCGCACTTGCAGGGATTTGTCGTGGGATGTGTCACCGGTATCCTCATCTGTGTGGGCATATTGAACGCGCTCGAGACCGGCGAACAGGCAGCCGAAACCGCACCCATTACGCCACCCACTATAGAGGTTGAAGCCGGTCCACGTTTCGACTTCTACACTGTTTTGCCCAATCAAGAACTCGATCTCAACCCTGACATTGAGCCTGCGGCTTTGGAAGCCAAATCCAGCGATCAGGCACAGTATCTGTTGCAAGTTGGCTCCTTCCGCCAAGAGGGTGATGCGGATCGGCGACGTGGTGAGCTCGCCCTGCTTGGGCTCGAGGCAAACGTCGAACCCAGTGATGGCGATAACGGTCGATGGTATCGGGTCTATCTCGGACCTTTCGAGAGCCGCTCGGAGATGGCGCGCGCGCGATCATTAACCGCACAGGCAGACATGGATACCCTATTGCTTAAGCGAGAAGCACCATGAGCACCGTGAATCAGCATCAGGTCACGCGCCTGCACTATTCCCGCAGCAAGCGCCGGCTTGAAATCGCCTTTGCTGATGAAGCTGAGTACCAACTGACTGCCGAATTTCTCAGGGTCTTCTCACCCTCTGCCGAGGTGAGAGGCCATGGCCCCGGGCAAGAGACGCTTCAGACCGGCAAGTCCTCGGTCAGCATCGCGGGAATCGAACAGGTGGGACACTATGCCGTGCAGATTAGCTTTGATGACGGACACGATTCAGGCTTGTATAGCTGGCAGTATCTGCGTGACCTCGCCGAGCAACAAGACCGGTATTGGCAAGGCTACCTGCAACAATTGGCGGCCACAGGCCAATCACGGGATGCGGAGATTCAGGTCCTGCATTTCGACCCCTGACGCAGGTCCCTTCTACCTCTGAACACAGCTCCGCTGCTCAGGTACACTTGCCGACCCGCTGGTAGAAGACCGGCGCGACGATGAGAACGGGCAGATGAGTGATGACGCGGCACATAATGCCGATCGCAATGACAACACCACCGATTTCGGCTTTACCCGGGTAGACCCCGCGGCAAAAGCCGGCATGGTCCGCGGCGTGTTTGACTCTGTCGCTAGCCGCTATGACTTGATGAATGACCTGATGTCGGGAGGCGTTCACCGCCTCTGGAAACGCTTTACGATTGAGCTCAGTGCCGCGCGTCCAGGGCAGACCATTCTGGATATTGCTGGCGGTACGGGCGACCTTGCAGCGCGATTCTCGCGCCTCGTGGGCCCCGATGGTCAGGTCATACTCGCCGACATTAACGCCGCCATGCTCGAAGTAGGTCGCGACCGACTCATCGACAAAGGGGCGGCTGGGAACATTGAGGTGGTGCAAGCTGACGCCCAAGCACTGCCCTTTGAAGATAACAGTGTCGATTGCATCACCATCGCCTTTGGGCTGCGCAATGTCACCGATAAGGACATGGCATTGCGCTCCATGTTGCGTGTGCTGCGCCCGGGAGGTCGACTACTGGTCCTTGAGTTCTCGACGCCCACCTCTCCCCTGTTTGGCAAAGTCTATGACCAATACTCGTTTCAGATTCTGCCGGCGATCGGTCGTCTCATTGCGCAGGATACTGACAGTTACCGTTATCTGGCGGAGTCCATCCGCAAGCATCCGGATCAGGACACCTTGCTTGAAATGATGGAGGACGCCGGATTTGTCGAGTGTCGATACCACAACATGACCGGCGGTATTGTGGCTGTCCATCAAGGATTCAAGGCGTGACACAACACGATCCCGCGCTTCTGAGCGCCGCGCTCGCGGGTGCCGAACGGGCACTGAATCAAGCGATTGCAATGGCACCCACCTCTCACAGCGAACTAAACGCTCTTGCGGGCACTCTGCTGGGTATCGAGATCACAACGCTTGAACTGACCTGGTACATAGAGATGGTCACTGGAACCGAAGTGCGCTTGATCTCGCACTGCGAAAACGCGCCAGACGCTTTTGTGCGCGGCACGCTGGAAGATTTTGCAGCCCTCGCCACCTCCGATGATCCCGCCGCGACCCTGATTAATAGCGGTATCGAACTCGAGGGCAGCAGTGCGAGCCTCATTGCCCTGCAGCAGGTGATCTCCCGCATGGATATTGACTGGGAGGCGCCCCTGGTAGAGGTGCTCGGGGACGTCGTGGGCCATCAAATTGCCGAGGGTCTACGCAGATTTTTCCGCTGGAGTGAAGGTGCGCAAGCGAGCCTCAAACGGCAGGCGTCTGAGTACCTGCTCGAGGAGGGGCGTCTCACGCCCCCCAAACCCGAGCTTGAACATTTTTATGACGCGGTTCAATCAGTTGCCATGCGCGTGGAGCGCGCCCAGAATCAAGTCGAAAAACTGCTGGCCAAGGCAGCATCACGCAGGACATCGCAATGAGTCGCGTCATCGCGCTATACCGCGCCGTCGCCCGCTATCGACTCGACCAACTGCTGCCGGCACGTCAACGCCCACGATTTTTCTCTTTGCTACTGAGAGTATTTCCAGTGCTCTCGGTCCCTGCCGCCACCCCTCGGGGCGAACGGCTCCGTCGTGCACTCGAGGATCTCGGTCCGGTTTTTGTCAAATTCGGGCAGTTGCTGTCGACCCGAAGAGATCTATTGCCCCATGACATCGCTGACGAGCTCGCTCTGCTGCAGGATCAAGTCGCGCCCTTTCCGGCCAAACAGGCGATCCAACGCATTGAGAGTGCGCTGGGTAAACCACTGAGCGAATGCTTTGCAGAGTTTGACGCCAACCCGCTCGCCGCCGCCTCCGTAGCGCAAGTACATGGCGCCCGATTACCCGATGGTAGCGATGTCGTGGTTAAGGTGTTGAGGCCGGGTATTGAGAAAACCATCGATCAGGATCTCAGGCTTCTCAGGCATGTTGCTCAACTGCTGGCCCGCTGGTCACGTAGCGGCCGGCGCCTGAAGCCCGTAGAAGTTGTCGACGAATATGACCGCATTATTCACGGGGAGCTCGACCTACAGCGAGAGGCGGCCAATGCGTCTCAGCTGCGGCGCCACTTTCAGGACGGCGATCTCGTCTACGTCCCCCGGGTGCACTGGCCACTGACTTGCGAGCAGGTCATGGTCAGCGAGCGAATTTACGGCGTGCCCGTCAGTGACATCGAGACGCTCGAGGGTAAACAGGTTGATATCAAGCTGCTGGCAGAGCGCGGCGTCGAAATTTTCTTCACGCAGGTATTTCGTGACAGTTTCTTTCACGCCGACATGCACCCCGGCAATATTTTTGTCAATTGCTCCCGACCCGAAGACCCTCGCTACATAGCCGTCGACTGCGCCATCGTTGGCCAGCTCGATGAGCAGGACCTGTATTACCTGGCGCGTAATCTGCTCGCCATTTTTCAACAAGATTACCGGCTGTGCGCCAAACTTCATATCGAGTGCGGCTGGGTGCCAGCTGATACGCCCATAGCGGAGTTTGAATCTGCGCTGCGCACCCTGTGCGAGCCGGTTTTTGAACGGCCACTGTCAGACATTTCCTTCGGTCACATGCTTGTGACGCTGTTCCGCACTGCGGGACAGTTCGATATGCAGGTGCAGCCACAGCTGGTGCTTTTACAGAAAACGCTGCTGAATATTGAGGGGCTGGGCCGCCAGCTTTATCCGGAATTGAATCTGTGGGATACCGCCAAACCCTTCCTTGAGCAATGGGTGGCCGAGCGCTATTCATTGCAAAACGTCGCTCAACGCCTGCAGCAGGAGGCCCCTGCGCTGCTTGAGACACTCCCTATGCTGCCTGATCTGATCCTGCACCGCCTGCGCCAAACGCCTCAAAGCAGCCCAAATCAGCCCAGTCGATCCAGCTGGGTACTGCCTCTGGCGACACTGGGAATGTTCGCGATGGGTCTCGGTATCGCCAGCTCAGCGGGCACCGGATGGCTGCTGCTGGGGTGTGGATGCCTGCTGTCAGGCCTCCTTATACGCAACCGGTAACAGCCTCCGCATGCCTCTGGCATACTGTGGTTATGACTGACTCATCATCATCCGTACCCAAGACCCTGTCTCCCCAATGGAACGAACAAGGGCTGATACCCGCCATCACTCAGGATGCCGACACCGGCGAAGTGTTGATGTTGGCGTGGATGAATGCCGAGGCGCTAGAGAAAACTCTGACCGGCAAGCAAGTGGTGTATTGGTCTCGCTCCCGACGGGCGCTTTGGCGCAAGGGTGAGACATCGGGAAATACCCAAGATCTGGTAGACGCACACCTCGATTGTGATGGCGACACGCTGCTACTGCGGGTGAAGCAACACGGCGCGGGCGCCTGCCACACGGGCCGGCGGACCTGCTTTTTCTACGCGCCCGGAGAAACCGGCTGGCAGTTAACCGAGGACGGCTGAATGGATGACTTACTGACGGCACTGGACAAAGTGTTGGCCGAGAGAAAAACCGCATCTCCTGACAGTTCCTACGTCGCCTCGCTCCATGCACAAGGTCTCAACAAGATTCTGGAGAAGGTGGGTGAAGAAGCCACCGAGGTCATTCTTGCCGCCAAGGATGCAGCTGAGAGCGGTGACGCCGACGCTCTGGTAAATGAGGTCGCCGATCTCTGGTTTCACACAATGGTCATGCTGGGTCACCTCGACCTCGACCATTCTGCGATCCTTAAGGTACTCGACGGCCGGATGGGATTGTCAGGGCTGGCAGAAAAAGCGGCGCGAAAAGGCCATAATGCGCCGTCAGAAAGCGCTTAAGTACAAGGAGATCGACTATGGGACTGGGCGGAATCAGCATTTGGCAACTCCTGATCATTCTCGCAATTGTCGTCATGCTGTTTGGCACATCGCGGCTTCGTAATATTGGCGGCGATCTAGGAAGTGCTATCAAAGGCTTTCGCGACAGCATGAGCAAGGACAACGCGGACGCCGACAGCGCGGACGCGAACACCGCCGCGCGGGAGGAGACCGACCCCGATAAACCGGCGACGTAACCGGAGCACGTCAACGTGTTTGATATCGGCTTCGCCGAGCTCTTGCTGATTGGGGTGGTTGGTCTGTTAGTCGTTGGGCCCGAGCAGTTACCCGGTACTGTGCGCACTATCATCGCATGGGTTAACCGCTTTCGCCGCAGCTTTGACCAAATCCGGACCGAAGTCCGGCGCGAGTTGCATAACGACGAAATCATGCAAAAACTGAAGGCGGAGTCGCAGGAACTAGAGCAGCAGGTCCGCGACACCACCCAGTCGATGGAGCGCGAACTTCAGACGCTGGGCACCGAAGGAGCGCCGGCAACGCACGCCGATGCCGGATCGATCGCCTCGGATCCTCCGGCAAACGGGGTCACGCAGGGTGGGGAGCAAGCGAACCTAGAGCCTGATAACACTCCCGCCGATGCACCCTCTCGATCCGCATGAGTGACACCACTGAGCATGACGATCCGCCCATGTCGCTGATCGCTCACCTGACCGAGCTTCGCGACCGACTGCTGCGGGCCGTTCTCGCCGTGTTGATCGGGTTTATTGTGCTGTTCCCGTTCGCCAACGAGATCTACGGGTTCGTCTCGGCGCCACTCAGGGAATTGATGCCAGAAGGATCGACCATGATCGCCACAGGTGTGGCATCACCGTTTCTGACTCCCTTTAAGCTCAGCCTGGTGCTGGCCATCTTTATGGCAATACCCGTGATCCTCTATCAAATTTGGGGGTTTGTAGCGCCCGGGCTCTATAAAAAAGAGAAGCGCATCGCAATACCACTGCTCGCCTCTAGCGTGCTGTTGTTCTATGCCGGGGCCGCCTTCGCCTATTTCATCGTATTTCCACTCATTTTCGCTTTTTTCACCAGTGTCGGCCCCGAAAGCGTTCAGGTGATGACCGACATCAACAGCTATCTCGACTTTGTGCTGAAGCTGTTTCTCGCCTTCGGCATTGCCTTCGAGATGCCCATCGCGGCCGTTATTCTAATCTGGACAGGGGTTACCAGCCCTGACGCATTGGCGAAAAAACGACCGTACATCATCGTCGGCTGCTTCATTTTTGGCATGCTGCTGACTCCGCCGGATGTGATCTCACAGTCACTGCTAGCGATCCCAATGTGGCTGCTCTTTGAGCTGGGCGTCTTTTTCGGCAGACTATTGGATCCCAAACCTCAGGATACGGGCAAATAATCACCGGCTCGTTGGAGAAATGAACATGCGGCTCTTATTTTCCTGCTTACTCGCGCTATCGGCTTTTTTTCACCCCGCGGCGATGGCGCAAGTCGATACCGAAAAAACTATTGTCGCTGCCAGCGCACAAATTGCAGACGATAGGGACCTGACGGCTGCAGAGCTGATCGCGCTCACACGGGAAACGAATCGGGCCTATCACGCATCGATACTGTCAGGTTTTCAGCCCGGCAAAGCACAGACACCCCAGCAGGCGCTGATTGCTCTCTACAGCGCGTTTCGTCTGGGCGACCCAGATTCGGCCGCCCTTTATCTCGACTTACGCTATGTCCCTGAATCGATAGAAAACATCTCGCCGACAGCACTGGCGAGAGGGCTGCTGTTTATCTTTGCTCAGCAGAATGTGCTGGATCTCAGTCAAATCAGTAGTGAACCCGAGGGCACACTGGAAGACGGGCTGCCGGAGGACCTGGAGAAGGCGGGTGCGGTCACCCTTTCACAGGAAGTGATTCCGGTCTACCTGCAGCGCATCGAAGATCCCGATGGCACCCTCGTATGGCGGATCGCCAATGAAACGTTAGTGCGCGTACCCGATATGTGGGATGAACTGGGTTACAGCGACCTGGCGGTCTGGCTCTCTAACATCCTGCCCGAATTCTACTTTCTGGGCATGGGCAACTTTCAGATCGTCACGCTCCTGTTCACGCTCATCGCGGGGTGGTTTCTCACGGGGTGGATGAGTCTACTGGTGGCTCGCCTTGGGGATCGATTCGCGAACCCTTGGAAGCACGCGCTGAACCAGTTCCTTCGCGTTCCCCTTCGGCTGCTTCTTTATGTCGCGCTAATCAGAATCGTCATTGCCAACCTTGGTCTGTCGGTCATTGCCAAAGCCTATCTGGAGTCATCGCCGCTAGAATATCTGGCGGCGGTGATCTTCGTGTTTGGGCTCCTGAACCTGTATCGGGACTATAAAATTCGCCAGCTAGAATTGCAGGGCGACATCGAATACGTCGCACTCATAAAGCCGGTAGTAGTGATCGTACGCATCATCGTAGCGACCACAGGTGTGTTGATGTGGGCTGATCATGCGGGCTTCAATGTTTCGACCCTTATCGCGGGTCTCGGCGTGGGCTCTATTGCCGTTGCGCTTGCGGCCCAGAAGACGCTCGAGAATGTGATTGGTGCGATCACGCTCTACACCGCGCGCCCGATTCGCCCTGGCGACTGGTGCCGGTTTGGTGAAATAAAAGGCTCGGTTGAAGAAATCGGATTACGATCTGTCACGTTACGTACCAAAAACCGTACGCTGGTCACCGTCCCCAACTCGATGTTTTCTTCGGCGGATATCGAGAACTACTCGGTGCGCGATCGCATCCGCTTTTATAAGCTTCTGGAATTGCAGATGCCCTCACCAGATCAGCTGCGCGCCATTCTGGGAGAATTCCGGGCGCTGTTTTCGGCACACCCCATGGTGCGCCAGGACACCATCAGTATCCGCCTCACTGACATACAGGCTGCGATAGCGATAATCCGGCTCGATGCAGGCATCATGACGACCAACTACGAGGACTATCTGGCGGTGGCCGAGGACCTCAATCTGCGGGTGATTGAGATCGTGCATCAAAACGGAGCCATCTTCTCGGGACCAGGTCAGGTTCTTCAGCTTCGTGACTTTCAACAGGCAGACGACGACAAGCTCCAAGAGGTCGAGGCCAAACTTGACGCGTGGCGACAGGGAGAGGGGCTACCCTTCCCCGATCTTTCTAGCGAAGAAAAGCAACGGCTCAAAAGCTCGCTGGAATATCCGAACAAAAGCTAAAGAAGCGCCCTCTCCCATGCGGCGCAATCTTTTTGACGGCGGTGGGCGTAAACTGTTTCAAGACGGTCATCCCTTTTGATCGACCACTAATGAGCCTCACGCCGTGACTGACACCACCATCGAAACGCCGCCAGACGATGTTGCCAGAGACCGGGCGGACACGCCTCCTCGCGCAAAATCTCTTACGCCCTTAAGAGAATTGCTGGCCTTTCTTTGGCCCCACAAAGGTCGGCTACTGGCTGCAAGTGCCGCGCTAATTTTCACCGCGGGCGCTCAGCTGACATTGGGGTATGGCGTCAAGATTCTGATCGATGAGGGTTTCGCAGGCGGAGACGCCTCAGGGCTCTACAAGGCCGTCACCTTTATGCTGGTCATCGGTGTCGCCATGGCCATCGGCGCCATGACGCGCTTTTATCTGGTGTCTTGGCTGGGAGAGCGCGTCAGCGCAGACCTGCGCGGTGCGGTGTTTAATAATCTCGTCCACATGCAGCCCAGCTATTTTGAAAGCAATCACTCGGGCGAAATTATGTCTCGGCTGACGACCGATACCACGCTGCTACAAACGCTGATCGGCTCCTCCGTGAGTCTCGCAGTGCGCAATGCCCTGACCCTGACCGGGGCGCTGACGTTGATGGTGATCACTAACTTCAAACTGAGCCTGGTCATTCTGGTCGCCGTACCCGTCACAATCCTGCCCATCCTCATATTTGGCCGCCGCGTGCGAAAGCTCTCGAACAAGAGCCAGCAGACCATCGCCGAGGTAGGCAGCCATGCGGGAGAAATTTTCCAATCGATCAAGGTGGTACAGAGCTTCAACCGCGAGACCGCTGAGAAAACCGCGTTCGGACGGGACGTAGAACAGGCCTTTACCGTCGCCCGCTCCAGAGTGCTGCAGCGGGCGTTGCTGACAGGCTTTGCTATTTTTCTGCTGATGGGCGGCATGGTCGGCATGATGTGGTCGGGCGGCGTGGACGTGATCGAAGGCCGCATGACGGGCGGTGAGCTCGGCGCCTTCGTCTTTTACGCGATCATGGTGGGCACGGCCTTCGCCACACTTTCAGAAGTGTGGGGCGACCTGCAACGCGCCGCGGGCGCAGCCGAACGTCTGATTGAGCTCCTCCGGGAGACCAGCGAGATTCCCGATACGGGCACCACTGTACCGGCAAGCCAAAAAGCCGTGGCCTTTGATGGGGTGCATTTTGCCTATCCCAGTCGACCCGCTCATCCCGCTTTAAGTGCCTTCACACTGGACATCCAGCACGGCGAGTCGGTGGCGCTAGTGGGGCCGTCGGGGGCGGGCAAGTCGACGGTCTTTGAACTGATGCTGCGATTTTATGATCCGATCGCTGGGGCCATTCGCTTTGGCGGTGTCGATCTGCGCGACATCCCGCTCGACAGCTGGCGTCAGAAGATCGCTCTCGTGCCCCAGCAACCGGCGCTTTTCTCTGGCGATATTCTTTACAACATTGCCTATGGTGCCAGTGACTCGAGCCTGCAGGCCGTCGAAGCCGCAGCGCAAATGGCCCATGCCCATGAGTTTATCAATAGCCTTCCCGACGGTTACCACAGTCATTTGGGTGCGCAAGGGGTTCGGCTGTCGGGCGGGCAGCGCCAACGGATCGCGCTGGCTCGCGCCATTCTCGCTGACCCGGAACTGTTGCTGCTTGACGAGGCCACCAGCGCGCTGGACACCGAGAGCGAATGGCACGTTCAACAGGCGCTCAAGGAAATTATGCAAGGGCGCACCACTGTCGTGATTGCCCATCGACTCTCAACAGTGATCAATGCCGACCGCATTATCGTGATGGAAGCAGGCAGCGTAGTAGACAGCGGACGGCATGACGAGCTCATGGCTCGATGTGACCTGTATCAACGTCTGGCGAGACTGCAGTTTGAGGTTGAGGCACCCGCAACCACTGGATAAAAGTGCGCTTGAGCGATCGCTTGCCGGCGCACCCTGACCATGGCGCGCTCATGCAAGGGGGTGACGATCAGTCGAGCAAGCAGCTCTTATCTCACTTGGGCTCGATCATTAGGTAGGCCACGGTGGTGTCGCCAATATTGAGCGCCTCATGCCAGGCGATGCCGTCACTGGAAAAATAGCTACCCGTCGCCAGCTTCGCCTCTCGGGTGCCGCTGGCATCGGTAACGCGCATGGTGCCACCGGAGAGCGCATAGCCAAAGTGTTTGGGATGAAAGTGGCGCTCGTGCCCGACACCGGGTGGGAAGGTGCAGCGGAGAATCCTCATTTTCGCCGTTTCATGAATTTTTTCGCAGACGGACCTACCCTGCCACCCCGCTTGCAGCGGATCGGGCAGAGTGTCCGCATGAGCGACAGACACGAACAGTAAAAATAGTAGGGCGGGCACTTTCATAAGGTGTCTCTTGGATCCTATACGGCAGTTCGGACACGCTACCTTACCGAATTGGCTATATAACCCGAAGAACAATTCGACCCTTCAATCCACCAGTCAATTCGACCCTGAAGTCAGATTGCATGCGCCAACCGGCAAGGCTAAAAAGCAAAAACCCCGCACTGGGCGGGGTTTCGTTGTAGCTTGTCTGTCATCAGCTGAACTCTCGCACCAGCCCGCCAATGCTTTCCTTCGCGTCGCCAAATAGCATACGAGTGTTGTCCTTATAGAACAGCGGGTTCTCGATACCGGCAAAACCTGACGCCATCGAGCGCTTGAGCACGAACACCGTGCGCGCGTCGGCAACGTTGATCACCGGCATGCCATAAATGGGAGAAGACTCCACCTCACGCGCAGCCGGGTTCACCACGTCGTTGGCGCCGATCACGATCGCCACGTCGACGGTCTCCATACGCGGATTGATCTCGTCCATCTCGAGCAGCTGGTCATAGGGCACATCTGCTTCAGCGAGTAGCACGTTCATGTGGCCCGGCATACGTCCCGCTACGGGGTGAATACCGAAGTTGACCTCGCAGCCGTTTTTCTCGAGCAGCTCGGTAAGCTCCTTCACCACGTGCTGCGCCTGGGCCACCGCCATGCCGTAACCTGGAATAATCGCTACGTTGGTCGCAGCTTCCAGCACGTAGTAAGCGTCATCGACAGAAATAGGCTTGATCTCGCCCTCGACCACGGTCTCTTCGGTTGACACGCTGGCGAAGCCTGAAAAGAGCACATTAGAGAGCGAGCGGTTCATTGCCTTGCACATGATCTGGGTCAGGATGATGCCCGAAGCACCCACCAGTGAGCCCGCCACGATCAGCGCGTTATTGTTAATCGCGAAACCCGCCGCACAGGCCGCCAGGCCAGAATATGAGTTCAGCAGTGAAATCACCACCGGCATGTCTGCACCACCAATGGGAATCACGGCCATCACACCAAACAGCAGTGAGAGGCCAATGACCATATACAGCCAGTTGGGGTCAGTCGGGTTCAGGCAGAACATGGCCGCGCCGCCCACAATCCCAAGCACCACCAGTGAGTTGACGATTTGCTGCCCCGAGAAGGTAATTGCGCCGCTGCCAATGGTCTCCGACAGCTTGCCCCAGGCGATGAGCGAGCCCGTGAGGGTCACGCCACCGATCAGGATCGACAGCACGATCGTCACCAGCGTGAAAATAGCAGCATCCGCAGAGAGTGCCGACCAGCCTACGAGGAGCGACGCCGCTCCACCGAGGCCATTAAATAGCGCCACCATCTCGGGCATCGAGGTCATAGCGACCGCGCGCGCTGCAATCGCACCGATCGCACCACCCACCACCATGCCGGCAGCGATGTAAGTGAAATCAACAATGCCCTGATCGAGCAGCGCTGAAACGATCGCCACCAACATACCGACCGCCGAGATCATGTTGCCGCGGCGCGCCGTCGCGGGTGAACCCAGCATTTTTAATCCGAAAATAAACAGACCTGCCGCAACGACGTAGCCCAGTTGTGTCATCAGTTCAGTCGTCATGATCAGTCCTCCTTCTTCTTGAAGAAGCCGAGCATGCGGTCGGTCACCATGTAACCACCCACGACATTAATGCTGGCCAGCGTCACAGCACCGACACCCAGCCACATGGCCATGTTTTCGCTGCCGGTACCCGCCAGTGCCACAGCACCGACTACGGTAATTCCCGAGATTGCATTAGCACCTGACATCAGTGGCGTATGCAAGGTAGCGGGAACTTTATTAATCAGTTCAAAGCCGAGGAAGATCGACAGCATCAGGATAAACAGCAAATACTCTGCACCGGACATATCAGTTGCCCCCCTCTATGATTTCTTTGATGGTGGGGTGCACAATTGCACCGCCATGGGTGATGACACAGCCCGGTAGAATATCGTTCTCAAGGTCGAGTACGAATCGCTTGGACTCGGTATCCCAGGTGTCCTCCACGAGGTTGAACATGTTACTCGCGTACATCTGGGTGGCATCGCCGGGCGCCAAGTTGGCGAGATTAGCGGTACCGACAATGGTTACGCCATTCACCTCTACCACTGCGTCGGGGGCTGAGCCTTCTACGTTACCGCCGGTCTCGGCCGCCATATCGACCACTACAGAGCCTGGCGCCATTCCTTCAACCATGTCTGCGGTCACCAGTACAGGGGGCTTGCGGCCAAAAACCTGCGCGGTCGTAATCACCACGTCAGACTCCGCAATCACCGCCTTTTGCGCCTGTCGCTGAATCTCGACTTGCTCGGGGGTCAGCTCCTTCGCGTAACCGTCAGCCGTTTGACCGGTATCGCCCAGATCGATCTCAAGGAATTTTGCCCCGAGTGATTCAACCTGTTCCGCCACCACCGGGCGTGTATCAAATGCTGTGACCCGCGCACCCAATCGCTTCGCTGTCGCGATCGCCTGAAGGCCTGCGACACCCGCACCAATAATAAAAACCTTGGCAGGCTTTAGCGTGCCTGCGGGAGTCATCATCATGGGCATGATGCGCGGCATGTGATTCGCCGCGAGCATCACCGCCACGTAACCGGCGAGGTTGGCTTGCGAACTCAGCGCATCCATCTTTTGGCTACGAGTCGAGCGAGGAATCATTTCCATACTCACCGCCGTCACGTTCTGGCTCGCAAAGGCTTTGATCAAATCCTTTTCATTGAAGGGGTCCAGATAAGACACGTGAATACAGCCCGCTTTGAGCTCGCTGATCTCGTCCATCTCAGGCTTTCGCAACCGTAGCACCATGTCTGCGCTACCGAGGATCGCAGAGCGATCAGCGCTGATGCTAGCTCCCGCTGCTTCATAGTCTGAATCACTGATGCCGGCACCTGTGCCCGCACCTGATTCAATCACGACGTCGGCACCGAGCCGCACTAACTTTTTGACCGTCTCGGCGGTGGCCGAGACGCGATTTTCACCCGGTTGGGTTTCACGGGGTATAACTAGCTGCATAGTGAGGGTCGCCTGGTTTTTAAGGGATCACTGCGATCCCGGTATTATTGGATTTCCAGTCGGCTGATCTAAACGGGCGGTCGCTTGGCAGGAGCTGAAACCCTCACAGCGCCACTGGAGACGAGTCGGTGAAAAATCAGCCCGCGCGAAGTTTCAGTAGCGGGTTGAGCCAGCGGTGTCGCAACCGAGTGAATTGAAGCGGCGCATCCAGCACCGCTAGACAAATGCACTCTTCACCTTCTAATGCGACCGGGGTGTGCTTGTCCCACCCCTCCCGAACGATGAAATCACCCTGATGGTACTCACCGCTCTCATCGGCAAAACCACCATGCAGCACCAGCGTCATTTCTCGGCCGCCGTGGGTATGCTCAGGAATGCGGCCACCCTCAGCGATGCGATACAACGCAAACTCGTGATTGGGGTCGCCGGTTTTCAGGTAACTGATGCTCAGAGATTGCGTCACGCGCTTCCACACCAGATCAGCATAATCGCCGTTGATCAGGCGATCGAGTAAACCGGGTAGGCGCGTATCAGACGCTTCGCTCGGCGCATAGCGCAGGGGCTGCGGGTCATCGAGGCGCGCCAGCACACGCTCAAGCAGGGAATCCCCCACTGGTTGCGGGTCCAGCCGCTCAAAATGAGCACCGCCAATGTCCTCGAGTCTATCTACCGACTGACGACACCGCTGACAATAACTCAGGTGAGCCGACACGCATGCGGATTCGGCGACGGGCAACGCCCCAGCGGCGTACTCCGTCAGAAAATCTGTTGGGGGATGATGTTGCACCATGGTTCTCTAATCCAAACTACTCTCTTATAGGTGAACGTTACGAGGGTCGTGCGCAAACGGTTTACTCCCCGACACCAATAAACTTGTGACTTTCTGGGGGCTTTTCATCGGTATCACGCTTCCATCAGCCCCTGTAGCTTCTGGATTGCGAGGCGCACCCTTGATTTCACAGTGCCCAGAGGCAGATCGAGCTCTGCCGCAGCCTCGGAGTGAGATTTACCCTCCATGTACACTTTAGCCAGAATCTGCGCCTGATCTGGCGGTAATTCTCCCATCAGTTCGCGCACTCTCTCGGCGCCGCGCCGGGTGTGCAGTACCACAAAGGACTCTTCTTCTTCGCTTTCCAGCTCGAAATCATCCGCAGCAAGCTGAGTATCAAATTTTTGCAGCCGTCGGAACATGTCAGTCCGGCAGTTTCGGGCGATGGTATAGACCCAGGTGGAGGCCGCCGCTTTTTCCGGATTGAAGCCTCCCGCCTTTTGCCACACCTTAAGCATCACTTCCTGCACCAGCTCATCAGCATGGGCAGCGGACAGGCTCGAACCCGACAGGGCAAATGCTTTAATTAACGGCGCAAAGTGGCGAAAGAAGCGCGTAAACGCACCCCGGTCCTGGCTCTCTCCCACCAAGACCAACGCTTGGCTCCACTCATCCGTCCGACGTCCGGTCGGCGCATTCCACTTTGCGCCGCCGTTTGCCGCAGGCGAGCCGCTTGCGTCTCTTTTATTGACCATGGGGGCTAAACCTTCATTCAGAAACCACAGGATACACACTGAGTGACCGGCTTGACAGCGGCATTTGGGGCTAATGCGGGACCGACAGGCCGTTGATCCGGCCTCCGCCCCCTCCCGTAACAGCTCTACCCTACTTTATCTTCCGGTGTCCGGAGGTCTACCAGCAGTGAACATCGCAGTCATTGGGGCGGGCATCTCCGGGTTGGGATGCGCCCACCAGCTCGTGAAACGCGGCCATCGCGTGGATATTTTTGAAGCCCGGGATCGCATCGGTGGCCACACCGCGACTTACGACGTGCAGATTGGTACCCGTCGGTTTGCTGTGGACACTGGTTTCATTGTCTATAACGACCGCAATTACCCCAATATGATCAAGCTCTTTCAGGAGCTGGGTGTGGCGAGCAAGCCGACATCAATGGGATTCTCAGTGTGCGATGAAATCAGCGGACTAGAATACGCCGGTAATAACCTCAACACGCTGTTTGCTCAGCGAGGCAATCTGCTATCACCCAGCTTTCTGGGCATGGTGCGCGAAATCCTGCGCTTCAATAAAATCGCACTGGCTGACCTCGAGAATGGTCAGCTACCGCAGGATGAGACGCTGGGAGAGTACCTCCAGCGCCATGGTTTCAGCCAGCATTTCAGCCGGACCTACCTGCTTGCGATGACGTCGGCGATCTGGTCGGCCGACTTTGAAGACGCACAGGATTTCCCTGTGGCCTTTTTTATTCGCTTCTTTAGTAACCATGGCCTGCTGTCATTGAAAGATCGACCCCAGTGGCGTGTCGTAGAGGGAGGCAGCCGCGAATACCTGGCCCCGCTGACCCAGCGCTTTTCCGATAGCATTCGCACGCGCATGCGCGTCGAGAAAATTTTGCGCCCACCGGGCAAACCGGTATTGGTGCAGTTCACCAACGGACTCCAGCGCGAATTTGATGAAGTCGTGATTGCCACCCATTCGAACGACGCACTCAGCATGCTCGGTGACCCCACAGATTCGGAAAAATCGGTTCTTAGCGCGCTACCTTATCGAGACAACGAGGTCATTCTGCATACCGACACGCGCCTGCTGCCCAAAACCCAGCGCGCATGGTCGAGCTGGAACTACCGCCTCAAGCCGGGGAGTGGCCGCGCGACCGTCACCTATAATATGAACATATTGCAAGGCCTCAACGCGCCCGAAACATTCTGCATCACCCTTAATGACACCGCCTCAATCAACCCGCACCACATTCTCGGCCGCTTCAATTATGCGCACCCACAGTTCACACTGGCGGGCATGCAAGCCCAACAACGATGGGGCGACATCAATGGACAAAACGGCACATGGTTTTGCGGCGCCTATTGGCAAAACGGTTTCCACGAGGACGGGCTGAGCAGCGGGCTCCGGGTTGCCGAGAGTCTGTGTGCGGCGCGCCAAATGGCAGCGTGAGCCCAAAGCTTTACTCGGGTACGCTTCGCCACGCCCGCTATTTACCTAAGCGACATGCATTTACCTACAAGGTGTTCATGCCTTTTGTCGAGCTGGAAACACTTCCCGAGCTGACCGCGCGCCTACCACTTTGGTCTGCCGATCGATGGGCACCCGCGCGCTTTTTGCGGCGGGATTTTCTCGGCGCTGAGGATATACCGCTAGCAGATGCGGTCCGCCACAGAATCCTTGAGGAAACGGGTTACGAGCAAACCGGGCCAATTTATCTCCTCGCTAACTGGCGTTATTTCGGCTACCAGAACAACCCCATCGCGGTGTACTACTGCTACGACGCGCCCGGAGGACGGCTAGAGTATGTCGTTGCCGAGGTGACCAACACACCCTGGGGAGAACGCCACAGCTATGTACTGCCGGCCCCGAGCGACGATGCCCCTTTGGCAACGGAGTTCAACAAAGCGCTTCATGTGTCGCCGTTTAATCCCATGAACCTGGTCTATCGCTGGTACAGCAATGCTCCCGGTGATGATTTACAGATTCAGATTGCGTTGTTCAAAGAGGGGCAGCGGATTTTCGACGCGGTGCTGTCACTCACAGCGGAGCCTCTCGACGCACGCAGCGCCCCGCGCGCAGTGCTCGCCTTCCCTCTGATGACAGTGAAGGTTGCGGCGGGGATCTATTGGGAGGCCTTGCGTCTGTTTTTAAAAGGCGTCAGCCTGCATCCTCATCCGAAGCGATCTCATTAACGTAACCGTCGACTCCACGAAGCGTTCCAAAGAGGGTCTGCATGAGCGAATCCAGCGTCAAAAATATCTCCAAGCTGCCAATGCTTTTTCCGGAAAAGCCGGGCGGTTTGGCGCGCACCATCATGCTCAAAGTGCTGGCAAAACTGCAGATCGGATCCCTGACCTTTAAGGAAAACGGCGAGACACTGGTATTTGGCTCCACCGAAGACCCCGCAGCGCCCCACGCTGAAGTCCATGTTCACGACAGTGATTTGTATCGCCGGGTACTCACCGGCGGCAGCATCGCTGCGGGTGAGACCTTTATCGAAGGCCTGTGGAGTAGCCCCGATCTCACGGCCGTCACACGCGCCTTCAGCGCCAATCTGTCGATGTTGGAGGCAATGTCTGACCGACAGAACGTTATTGCTCGTCTGGCGCTGAAAATGAGCCATTGGGCGCGCCGCAATACCACCGCTCGGTCGCGGGAAAATATTTCAGCGCATTACGATCTCGGCAATGATTTCTTCTCGCTATTCCTCGATCCGAGCATGATGTACTCCTCAGCAGTGTTCCCCACACCCGATAGCGATCTAGCCTCAGCTGCACAACATAAGCTGCATTTGATCTGCGAAGACCTAGAACTCAAACCGGAAGACCACCTGATTGAAATTGGCACAGGTTGGGGTGGCATGGCCATCTACGCAGCCGAGCACTACGGCTGTCGCGTCACGACTACCACCATCTCCCGTGAGCAGTTTGATTACACCGTCGAGGCTGTCACGGCGCGCAAGCTTCAGGACCGCATTACAGTTTTGTTTGATGATTACCGCGATCTGACAGGGCAGTTCGACAAGCTGGTGTCGATCGAGATGATTGAAGCCGTTGGGCATCAGTTCTACGACACTTATTTCAGCACCGTCAGCCATCTGCTCAAACCCCATGGTAAGGCAGTGATTCAGGCCATTACGATGACTGAGCAGCGCTACGAGCAGGCTAGGGACTCGGTGGATTTCATCAAGCGGTATATCTTCCCTGGCGGCTGTCTGCCCTCGCTGACAGTGATTAGTGATGCACTGTCACGGATGACTGATATGCAAATGAGCAATCTCCGCGATATCACTCAGGACTATGCCAACACGCTAAGCGCCTGGCACGAGGGCTTTCTCAATAAGCTCGATACCGTTCAGACGATGGGCTTTGACGAGCGCTTCATTCGCATGTGGCGCTATTACCTCAGCTATTGCGAGGGAGGCTTCCGCGAGCGCATTATTGGCACCTACCAAATCACGATGACCAAGCCGGGGTATCGCCCGGCCTGATCCGCTGCCTATGTTGTTGTCCCTTGCTCCGATTGCACTGCTGGTTATCCTCCTCTCTACCTCGGTGGCCCTGTTTGGCTCGGACGCCTCCTACGGCCCCAATCAAGTCGCACTGATTATTGCTTCAGCCGCCACCATGCTGGTGGGCTGGCGTCGGGGTATGAGCTGGCAGGCACTTCAGGACGGCATGGTCGCCGCCATCACGGTCTCGATCATGCCCATGATGATCCTACTCTGTGTGGGCGCACTCATCGGCAGCTGGATTATCAGTGGCACCGTGCCGGGTATGATTTACTACGGCGTTCAGTTGCTGGACCCCGGCTTTTTTTACGCGGCCTCTGCGATCATCTGTGCCCTTGCCTCTCTTAGTCTGGGGAGCTCCTGGACGGTAGCAGGCACGCTCGGTATTGGCTTGATGGGTATTGCAACCACTTACAACCTGTCTCCCGCCATCACCGCGGGCGCAATCATTTCCGGCGCCTACTTTGGCGACAAACTGTCGCCTCTCTCTGATACCACCAATCTTGCCGCGGCGGCGGTGGGCGTTGATCTGTTCGAGCACATCAAAAACATGCTCTGGACGACCCTGCCCGCCTTTCTTGCGGCACTGGTGATTTTTTCCTTCATTGGCAGTGAGGGCGCCGCCACCCCCGAGAACATCGATGAGATCCGCGCTGCTCTCACCAGCCAGTTTACGATCTCACCCTGGGTGCTCTCACCGCTGGCGCTGATGCTGGCATTGATCTATTTCCGGGTGCCCGCCTACCCCGCCATCCTGATCTGCGCCCTCTCGGGCACGCTCTATGCCGCCGCGTTTCAGACTGATGTAGTCCGTGCGCTGGCACTCGCAGCCCACCCGGACTCACCAGCACCGCTGATTCAGGGACTCTGGATGGCACTGTTCTCGGGATATCAGTCACCCGAGGGGATGGGTGAGCTCAGCAAGCTACTCGACAAAGGCGGTTTGGCGAGCATGCTCAATACCCTCTTTTTGATTCTGACCGCCATGACCTTCGGCGGCATGCTCGACAGCACCGGCATCCTGCGACAGCTGCTTGATCAGGTCCTCAAGAGTGTCAAACGAACGGGCGATCTCATACTGGCCACCGTTTGCGGTGGCGTCATCACCAACGTGCTCGCCGCCGATCAGTTTCTGGCCATTACCTTACCCGGACGACTGTTTAGTCCTGCCTACGACGACCGCGGGCTCAGCCGGCTGAGTCTCTCACGAACCCTGGAAGATTCAGCCACACTGACTTCGGTATTGGTGCCCTGGAACACCTGCGGGGCATTCATGGCGGCAACGCTGGGCGTCGCCACCTTCGAGTACGCGCCGTATGCGCTGTTCAATCTGATTTGTCCGGTGCTGGCAGTGATCTTCGGCTACTTGATGATTGCCCAGCCTCGCGCCACGACGCCAGCCACCCCATGAAGCCTGTGAACTGGGATTACGACAACCCGTTTACGCTGGAGGTGGTGGTGCAAGACCGGCACATCGACGCCCTCGCCCATACCCGAAACACCCATTATGTGGAGTGGTGTATGGAAGCTGCCTGGGCGCATACCACGGCACTCGGTTTAGGGCCGGAGGACTATCAGCGGCTCGATCGCGCCATGGCGCTGACCCACGCCGAATACGATTACCACAAAGCCACGCGAGCAGGAGACACCTTATGGGTGGGCACCTGGATTACCGACTGGGCAGGCAGGATGAAGATGACCCGACGCCTACAGGTCATTTGTGAAGCCACTGGCGATACGGTGTTTCGAGGCGCGTTGGAGTTCGTCTGCATAGAAATCTCTACCGGCTTACCGAGACGGCCGCCCAAAGCCTTCGTCGACATCTATAGCCCTGTCATCGCAGCCAGCGAATAAGCGCTGAAGCAGCGCAACGATCCTCCCCAGTCAGGCTCGAGACCAATCAAAACTGATTACCTCGGTCAGGGAATCCGCGCTCGCTTGCATCGCCAACAATCGGTCTATGCCTAGCGCCACTCCGGCGCAATCGGGGAAACCCTGACGCTGCGCCGCGAGCAGGCGTTCATCGATAGGCCGCTCGGGCAAACCGCGTTGCCGCCTCCGCTCATTCTCGGCATCGAGTTGAGTGGCGAGTGCAACGGGGTCAGATTGCTCCCAATAGCCATTGGCCAGCTCTCTTCCTGCCACGTAGCACTCAAAGCGCGCGGCAACCGCCGTGTTGGCGACCTCTATGGTCCGCGCAAGTGCTGCCTGCGAGAGGGGGAAGTCCGTCACAAACACGATTCCCCAGTCGCGAATGGCAGGCTCGATACAATGGCTCATCAGAATATCCAGCAACGCATCCCGATCGAGACCATCGGGAACGGAACCCAGCTTGGCGTGGGCGACGTCCAACAAGCGGGTCGCATCAACATCCTCAGCGAGCGGGTCGACGCCAAGGATCTCAATAAACAGTGCGCGGTAGGGCCAAATCTGCCAGCCGTCGCAACCCAAAGCGTCACCGACCAGACCCGCCACTTCACTCATCAACGCCACGTGATCCCAGCCCACCCGATACCACTCTAGTAGCGTGAACTCGGGGTTGTGATAGCGCCCTTTTTCTTCCTGACGGAAAGCCTTGGCGACCTGAAAGATGTCCCCAGAACCTGACGCCAACAAGCGCTTCATGGCAAATTCCGGAGAAGTCTGCAGGTAACGATCCGGCGAATCAGCGTCTTGCATGGGAACAGAGAAAATCTCGATTCCGGAGTCGGGCACGGTGCCCTGGCAGAGTAACGGGGTCTCTACCTCCATCACACCACGTGTATGAAAAAAATGTCGGACTTGCTGCATCAGCGCCGCCCGGGCGGCGAGTCGCTCCTGAGACGCCGAAGGCCGCCAGTCGCTCATTGTCAGCTTTTGCTGGCGCGACTCACGTACTCACCGGTCCGGGTATCGATGCGAATGACTTCACCCTCGGTGATAAACAGCGGTACGCGCACTACGGCACCGGTCGCTAGCGTCGCCGGCTTACTCCCGCCCTGAGCCGTATCACCCTTTAGGCCGGGGTCGGTCTCCGTGATCTCCAGCTCGATGAAATTGGGCGGCGTCACCGCCAGCGGCGAGCCATTGTAGAGCGTGATTTCGTAGCGCTCCTGCTCCTTGAGCCATTTCTCCGACTCGCCGACGGCATCACGATCCGCGCCATACTGCTCATAGCTGGCAGGATCCATGAAGTACCAAAACTCTCCGTCGGTGTAGGAGTACTCGAGGTCTATGTCCATGACATCGGCGCCTTCGAGGGTGTCACCCGACTTGAACGTCCGCTCCCAGACCCGTCCTGACTTGAGGTTACGGAGTTTTACGCGATTGAAGGCCTGGCCTTTACCGGGTTTGACGAACTCGTTCTCGAGGATCGAGCAGGGTTCGCTATCAAGCATGACCTTGAGGCCGGGCTTGAATTCATTTGTCGAGAAGTTTGCCATTGTCGGGACTCATAACCAAAACACGATAATACCTTAGGGCGTGATCCGTGGGCATCACCGCCGGCTCAGCCGCTGACGAATTCTCCCTCACTACCCAGCAGGTAGCACACCCCGTCGAGGCCACAGTGGGTGACTTCGATCGGGCTCGCCGCGCGCACCGCCGGCTTGGCATGAAACGCCACGCCCAATCCAGCCACCGCCATCATCGACAGGTCATTAGCCCCATCGCCCACTGCGATACAGGCGTTAGTCGTAATGCCGAGTCGGCTAGCCAGCGTCCGTAGCGCCTCCGCTTTATATTCTCGATTCACGATCGGGGGAACGACCCTGCCAGTCACCTTTCCCCCCTCTACCTCGAGCGTATTGGCGATCACCTCATCAAATCCGTAATCCGCCTGCAAACGCCGGGCAACAGAGATAAAGCCGCCGGAAAAAATGGCCAGCTTGATGCCCAGACCCTTTAGCGTGGTGGTCATTTCGCGAATGCCCTCCTTAACCGGGAGCCGATCCGCCAGCGCATCGACTGCACTCGCATCGAGGCCCTCCAACAGCGCGAGGCGCGTCCGAAAACTTTCATCAAAATCGACCTCACCCCGCATGGCCCGTTCCGTGATATCGGCGACTTGTTCTCCCACCCCCGCGACAGCAGCCAGCTCATCAATGACCTCGCAATCAATCAGTGTCGAGTCCATATCAAACACCGCTAGTCCATACGATTGGCAGCGAGCGGCACGCGGTTGCAGTGCAATATCCACGCCGTGTTGGTCGGAGAGATCCCGGAGCCGCGCCGATAGCCCATCAGGGTCAGTGCTATGAACCAGCAGCTTAGTGACCGCCCGGCGATCAGCCAACGTAATGGGCACGGGTACAGCGTGTGTTGCGACAATCTTGGCGCCAGCAGCTACCGTAACCTCCGCAACACGACTCACGTCCAGCGCAGCGCCAAGGGGCACCATCACGACAATCACATGCGTTGGATCAACCACGAAATGCGTTCTCATCAATTACCAGGAGTGATACGTGACTGCCACCCGACAGCCGCGCATAGGCAGTTTATACTGATCTCGGGTACACCGGAGACTCTCTTTGGAACAGCTCTTACAGCGGTTACGTAACCAGCCCCTGTCGCAGCAGCTGGCGCTGGCTGCGGCGGGCTGCTGCCTGTTGGCCACGTTGACGCTCGTCATCGTCGCCGCGCAATCGACCCAATCAATCCAGAACACCACGCTTAACGAACACGCACGCGCGGCCGTGCAGCAACTGGCTGCGCGAGCCGGCACAGCATTGGCCGCAGGAAATCGGCTGGGATTAGTGGCGGAGCTGCAGTTTTACACCGATCAAACCCTCTTCGCGGCTGCTCGGGTATGGGACATTGAAGGCGGCGAACTCGCGGCGCGAGGCGCCATTCCCGCTGGGGGAGAAGCCCATCAGGAGGCGGTGCTGATTGACGGCAATTCTGCCGGGACGGTCGAGCTTTATCTGGATTTGCGGGAGCAGCAAGCGGCTCGAGAGACCCTAATCTGGGGCCTGGTGGCGCTGTCAGTGCTGCTGAGTACTGCCGTGTACGCGCTGACAAGGCCGATGGGGCAGCGCCTCGCCAGCAACATTAGTGAAGCCGTTGCGCAACTGGGTGCGATCACCGAAGACGCCTCCGCCTCGGTCAATGAGGTGCGCAAACTCAAAGATCGGGTTAATGCGCTGCCTCTCGATCTGCTGAAATCCCGCGACCCGGGCGATCAGGGTGAAGAGCATTACAACGATACTGCGATTTTATGCATCGCTCTCAAACACCTGCCGGGGTATCTCGATACGCTGGACGAGTCCCGCATGCAGGCCTATATCTCGTCCCTACATCGCATGGCCTATGGGAGCGCCGGCTTTTACGGGGGCGATCTCAGCGTCATCCGCCAGTTTGGGCTGGCAATCTACTTCTCGGGTAATCATGCGGCCGGCTCTCCGGTCTTGCGCGCCGCGAGTTGCGCTTGGCTCTTATCCCGCTGTAGCGAAGTGGCGGAAAAGCAAGAACGGCTCTCCTTTGCGCCCGGCATGGCCATTGGTATCAGCGAGCTGGGCCGAGGCGATAGCGAAGACATTTATCCTGGTCTTTACACACAGGCGACGTTGGATGATTTATTGGAGCTTGCCAACCAAGATCTGGACGGTATTTTGCTCTCTGCCAGAGCGGCAGAAGACGCTGGTCTGACCGCGCGCATCGGTATCGATGTCATTGACGAGCAATGGATGGCCCTTGGCGATATCAGCGGCGGTCATCTCGATTTGCTGGAAAGGCAACTTCATATTTTGCAGCGAGTGATTGCCCCTTCTGACCACGACACGCCGCAGGGGTTTTTGCCGTTTTAAAGCATCAGTCGACGACGACTTCCAAACGGGTCACCCGCTGATAGCCCTTCGGTAGCTTATTGCCGCGTCGCCCCCGCTCGCCACGGAAGTGCTCAAGCTCGGACCATTTGAAATTCCGATAATGTCCTCCCGACGTGACCTGCAGCGTATCGCCCTCGGTCACCACACAGAGGCCGGCGACAAATTCTTCGCGCGCCGCCGCTCGGGCGGAGGGAATGCCAATCAACTTGTTACCTTTTCCTCGCGCAAGCTCAGGGAGTTCCGCCAGCGGGAACACCAGCATTCTTCCCTCATTGGTGGCGACAACCACCAGCGGCTCGACCCCCAAAGAAATCGCCGCAGGTGCCAGCACCTGGGCACCTTTGGGTAACGTCAGTACCGCTTTACCCGCCTTGTTCTTTGCCTGAAGCTGCGAGAACTGCACGACAAATCCGTAACCGGCGTCACTGGCGAGCAGAAACCGATCCTCTTCCGCGCCGGTTAGCAGGCCTTCAAAGGTCGCGCCAGACGGAGGATTGATCCGCCCAGTCAGGGGCTCTCCCTGACCACGCGCTGAGGGCAATTGGTGAGTGGGCAGCGTGTAAGCTCGGCCCGTAGAGTCCAGCACCACTGTGGGCAAATTTGATTTTCCCCGTGCGGCAAACCGGAACCCGTCACCCGATTTGTAGCTGAGTGCTATCGGATCAATATCGTGCCCCTTGGCCGCACGAATCCAGCCTTTCTCCGATAACACTATCGTTAATGGGTCTGCAGTGGTGAGCTCAAGCTCACTGAAGGCCTTGGCTTCTTCGCGTTTCGCCAACGGTGCACGCCGCGGATCACCATGTGCCTCGACCACTGCCTTGAGCTCGCGCTTGATGAGTGTCTTTAGCCGCGCATCGCTCCCAAGCGTTTTCTTGAGCCCATCCCGCTCCTCGGCAAGCTCATCCTGCTCACCGCGAATCTTCATCTCTTCCAGCTTGGCAAGATTCCGCAGTTTCAAGTCGAGAATAGCTTCTGCCTGAATATCCGAGATCTTAAACGCCTTCATGAGCGCCGGCTTGGGCTCCTCCTCTTCCCGAATAATGCGTATGACCTCGTCGATATTGAGAAACGCAGCCAGGTAACCCTCGAGGATATGGAGTCGACGCTCGACGCGCTCCAGCCGATATTCCAAACGGCGCTTGACGGTCGCCTTACGAAACACCAGCCATTCTTTCAGTATCGTTACCAGCGATTTCACTGCGGGCCTGCCATCGATACCAATGACATTGAGATTCACGCGGTAAGTGCGCTCGAGGTCTGTGGTCGCAAACAAGTGGCTCATCAAACCGTCCACTTCGATTCGATTCGAGCGTGGGACCAACACCAGTCGAGTTGGATGCTCATGATCTGACTCATCGCGAAGGTCGGACACCATCGGTAGCTTGCGCGCCTGCATCTGCGCTGCAATCTGCTCCAGAACCTTTGCCCCCGAGACCTGCTGAGGCAACGCGTGAATGACCACAGCACCGTCTTCAATCGTGTACGCCGCGCGCACTCGCAGGCCGCCCCGGCCTGTTTCGTATAGCGCCTTCAGCTCATCGATAGGCGTAATGATCTCCGCTTCGGTGGCGAAATCTGGGCCTTTAATATGCTGACAGAGATCAGCGACCGTGGCCTTCGGCGAATCGAGGAGATGAATGGTCGCGGCGACCACCTCGCTCAGGTTGTGAGGTGGAATATCAGTTGCCATACCCACCGCAATACCCGTCGTGCCATTCAATAGTAAATTCGGTACCTGCGCGGGCAGTACGGTTGGCTCTTCAAGCGTGCCATCGAAATTGGGTTGCCAATCTACGGTGCCTTGCCCGAGCTCGGCCAGCAATACATCAGCATAAGCAGTCAAGCGCGACTCGGTATAGCGCATGGCGGCAAAGGACTTGGGATCATCAGGAGAACCCCAGTTACCCTGCCCGTCGATGAGCGGGTAGCGATAGGAGAAATCCTGCGCCATCAACACCATCGCTTCATAGGCGGCGCTGTCTCCATGGGGGTGAAACTTACCGATGACATCGCCGACGGTGCGCGCCGATTTCTTGAACTTTGCAGAAGCCTTCAGGCCCAGCTCGCTCATCGCATAGACGATGCGGCGCTGGACCGGTTTGAGTCCGTCACCAATGTGCGGCAGGGCCCTGTCGAGAATCACATACATCGAATAATCGAGGTAGGCTTTTTCCGCGTAATCGCGGAGGGACAGCTGCTCGACGTCGACCGAAGGCTGCATCATATCTGTCATGGCAATGAGGCTCTCTCTGAAAGCGGCAGATTCCGCGCCGCCGCGAAACCCTTCAACCGCGTTATCCTAACGCACCCCCGTACGGGAACACCACGCAACAAAGCAAACCGGCACCCTAATCTGCCGAGGAGATTCATCATGGCAATCAATCGGGACAGCCTTAGTGGGGAGCTCACCTGGCGCTGGCGCCACTTCGCAGTATTTAGCGGACCACAATGGCACCGGGTGCTGCGCCTCCGAACTGAGGTATTTGTCGTTGAGCAAACCTGTCCGTATCAAGAAGTCGATGACAAAGACCCCTTCGCCTGGCATCTGGAGTTGATGCATCACGGCGATCTCATTGGCACCCTGCGAGTACTGCCGCCGGGGGTAACTTATGACGAGTGCTCGATTGGCCGCGTTGCGGTCAGCGCTGACTATCGCAACCTGGGTCTGGGTCGGGACCTGATGAACACTGCCCTGGCTTTTTGTGACTCGCGCTGGACGACGGTGCGTCTCAGCGCTCAATGCTATCTGCAGGCTTTTTACGAGTCGCTAGACTTTGCCGCCGAGGGAGAGCCCTACCTCGAGGACAACATTCCACACATTGAGATGGTTAGGCGCGCGTAAGCTCGAAAGCCCGCCGCCTCACGCAGCGGCGCGGGCAGCGCGCCTGCGCTCATGCTCAAGAAGCAGTTTTTTGCGCAAACGAATGCTCGCAGGCGTCACCTCCACCAGCTCGTCCTCATCGATAAACTCGAGCGCCTGCTCCAGACTGTGCAAAACAGGCGGGGTGAGGATGACCGCTTCGTCGGTCCCCGAAGCACGGACATTGGTAAGCTGCTTGGCTTTGGTCGGGTTAACGACCAGGTCATTGCCGCGGCTATGCAGCCCCATAATTTGGCCCTCGTAGACATCGATATTAGGCTCGATAAACAGCCGCCCACGCTCTTGAAGGCTATATAACGCATAGGCCAGGGTCTTACCCGACACCATCGATACCAACACGCCGTTATTACGGGCCCCCAGCTCCGACTTGGCAACCGGGCCATAGTGATCAAACACATGGGTCATGATGCCCGAGCCCGAGGTTAAGGTCAGGAATTGGGAACGAAACCCAATTAAGCCACGAGCCGGCACGATGAACTCAAGGCGGACCCGGTCAGCCCCGTCGGTAATCAGGTTCTTCAGCTCGGCTCGGCGCATACCCAGCTCTTCCATCACTCCGCCCTGATGGACTTCCTCACAGTCAATTACCAGATGCTCATACGGCTCGCAGATCACGCCGTCGATCTCTTTCTGAATCACCTCGGGTCGGGATACGCCGAGCTCAAAGCCCTCCCGACGCATATTTTCAATCAACACTGAAAGATGCAGCTCACCGCGACCCGACACCTTGAACTTATCGGGACCATCACCCTGCTCTACTCGCAGTGCCACGTTGTGAATCAATTCGCGTTCGAGACGCTCTTTGAGGTTACGTGAGGTCACATACTTCCCTTCGCGGCCAGCGAAAGGCGAGTCATTAACCTGAAAGGTCATACTGACCGTGGGTTCGTCCACGGTCAGCGGCGGCAGTGCTTCGGGTTGGGCGGGATCACACAGGGTATCGGAAATGTTGAGTGCGTCGATGCCCGTCACACAGACAATATCGCCCGCTTCGGCGCGGTCGGCATCAACCCTTTCCAGGCCCAGATAGCCCATGACCTGAAGCACCTTGCCGTTGCGTGCACCCCCCTCTCTATCGACCACCGCTACGGATGTGTTGGGGGTCAGAACACCGCGAGTAATTCGGCCAACGCCGATGACACCCACGTAACTGTTGTAATCGAGCGCAGATATTTGCAGCTGCAACGCGCCGTCTGCATTGACTTCGGGCGGGGCGACCTTATCGACAATGGCCTGAAACAGCGGGGACATATCTGCCGACATGTCGTCGTAGTCTTCTCCCGCCACACCATTAATTGCTGAAGCGAAAACCACTGGAAAATCGAGCTGCTCCTCGGTCGCACCAAGGGTGTCAAACAGATCAAAAACCTGATCCACCACCCAATCAGGCCGCGCGCCCGGACGATCAATTTTATTGACGACAACGATGGGTTTGAGACCCCGCTCGAACGCTTTTGACGTCACAAACCGCGTCTGCGGCATGGGACCATCGACCGCATCAACTAACAGCAGGACCGAATCCACCATCGACAACACCCGCTCCACTTCGCCACCGAAATCCGCGTGTCCAGGGGTATCCACAATGTTGATTCGATACTCGTTCCAATTGATGGCCGTGTTCTTGGCCAGAATGGTAATGCCCCGCTCACGCTCCTGATCATTGGAATCCATAATGCGCTCGGCGCCGGCATTTTTGCGATCCAGGGTGCCAGATTGCTGCAACAAGCAGTCAACCAGCGTGGTTTTCCCATGATCAACGTGAGCGATAATGGCGATGTTACGGAGCGCTTTCATACAGAATCCGGGCTGTGAAGGGTGGGGGGTTGGCTTGCGCGCGCGGAGTGTACACCAGCTCTGGCCAACCGGTTTACTCAACACTGCGACCTTTTTTGCACCAAAATAGTTCATATATTGAGGGCATTGCACTATGATGGTGCGATCACTGGGTCGGGCCTGCCCAAATAAATAAATATTATTCAATTAATACAATGACTTAACGGCTTACGCCAGCGTAGAGAAAGTTGGCACAGTGCTTGCACTCTTTTATGGGCTCAGCCAGTGCCCATGCACTTTCTGAATTTTTACCACCCAGTCAGTGCTGGGAAAGTGACTACCGGAGGAAAACGACATGTCAGAGCGCACGCTCGATTTAATCAGCAAGAATGATGTTAGCTGGGTGGATCTGCGATTCACCGACACCAAGGGGAAAGAGCAGCATGTCTCAATTCCCTCAAGTGTGGTGGATGAAGATTTCTTTGAGGGCGGCAAGATGTTCGACGGCTCGTCCATTTCTGGATGGAAAGGCATCAATGAGTCGGACATGATCCTGATGCCTGACGACAGTACGGCCATTCTGGATCCATTCACGGACGACCCCACTGTGATTCTGCGGTGCGATATTGTCGAGCCCACCACCATGCAAGGCTACGACCGAGATCCCCGAAGCATCGCCAAAAAGGCCGAGGCTTATCTCACTTCAACCGGCCTCGGTGATACGGCGTTCTTCGGCCCCGAACCTGAGTTTTTCGTATTTGATGACGTGAAATGGAGTGCCGATATGAGCGGTGCCAGCTACGCCATCAATGCTGAAGAAGCGGCATGGTCGTCAAACCTCGAGTTTGAAGACGGCAACACAGGTCACCGCCCTGGCGTCAAAGGCGGCTATTTCCCTGTTCCGCCAGTCGATTCCTTGCATGATATTCGGGCTGCCATGTGCTCTGCGATGGAGCAAATGGGCTTGGATGTCGAGGTTCATCACCACGAGGTGGGTACCGCTGGGCAGTGTGAGATTGGCATTAAGTTCAACACGCTGGTCTCCAAGGCTGACGAAGTGCAGATCCTTAAATACTGCGTGCTCAATGTGGCACACGCTTACGGCAAAACCGCTACCTTTATGCCCAAGCCACTAGTCGGTGACAACGGCTCGGGTATGCACGTGCACCAGTCGATCGCCAAGGGCGGTGACAACACCTTTGCCGGGGATGGATACGCGGGGCTCTCTGACACCGCGCTTTATTACATCGGCGGTATCATCAAGCATGCGCGGGCACTAAACGCCTTTACCAACGCATCGACCAATAGCTACAAGCGGTTAGTCCCCGGCTTTGAGGCGCCGGTCATGCTGGCCTACTCTGCACGTAATCGTTCAGCGTCGATTCGTATTCCCTACGAGCCCTCGCCGAAAGGTAAGCGTATTGAAGTCCGGTTCCCCGACCCCACCGCCAACCCTTATCTCGCCTTTGCGGCGCTGCTGATGGCGGGTATCGACGGCATTCAGAACAAGATCCACCCCGGTGACGCCGCGGACAAGGATCTGTACGACCTGCCAGCAGAAGAAGCCGCCGATATCCCAACGGTGGCCTCCAGTCTGGAAATGGCTCTGGACGCACTCGCAGCAGACCGAGACTTCCTGACCGCGGGCGGTGTGTTCACTGACGACATGATCGATGCGTACATCGAACTGAAGCGTGAAGACGTCGAAAGGCTGAATATGACCACTCACCCGGTCGAGTTTGACCTGTACTACTCTGTATAAGGCAGATTACTCAGGCCATGTTCAACAGAACAAAAGCCCGCGCTATGCGGGCTTTTGTTTCTCTGGTTCCAACCCACGGCAGATTGCACCAAAATGGTGCGCTGAAGCCGTAACATACCAAGACACAATCCCGAGAGATGCCGTGACACGACGCGACGATGACAGGCCGTATCTGAGTTTCCCCGCGGGGCGAGTGTTAGTGGGTGCGCTTTGGCTATGCTTTGGCGCCGGTCTGGCAGCGCAACCGGTCTATAGGGTCACCGACGCCGACGGTAATGTGACCTTCACCGATACTCCTGAAGGTAACGGGCAGGTGCAGGTGGAAACGCAGACGGTGAATCCAACCAACACTGCCAAGGCCGTCTCTACCGCTCCGCAGATCTCCGAGGCTAGCGAACCCGATGCGCCGGTCCATTACGACACCCGCATTGTGACGCCAGCTGAAAACGCCACGATTCCAATGGGTCCCGGCAACTTCACTGTAGAGGCGGCATTGAGCCCGGCGATGAAAGGTGACGAGAGACTGTCGTTACTGCTTAACGGCGAACCTGTTGGCGCGCCCCAGCGAATGCCCATCTGGCAGCTCACCAATGTCTATCGCGGAGAACATCAGCTGCAGGTACTGCGCCTGACTGCGGCAGGTCGACAGCTCGACGCGTCGGGACAGCACACGGTGTACGTGATGCGGCCCGCAGTGAAACCATAACGTGATGGCCGCCGAACCTCTCACAGACCTCACCGCTGAATACCAGCTGGATCTGCTGGCCACCGGCGTTATTTTGTTGGACGCGAATCTCCACATTCAGGCGCTGAACCTCTCGGCAGAAACCTTGATGGAAGTGTCAGCCAGTCGCGCGGTGGGTAGCCCTCTGAAAGAGTTACTCGACGAGTCCAATGAGTGGTACCCGCTTTTGTATCAGGCGCTTTCTGACAATTATCCGATGGTGCGACGCGCGATTCCTCTGACCACGCGAATGGGTCAGGAGCGCACTGTGGACATCACCCTCAGCCCGATCGCGGGGACAGTGGGGAACCGTTGTCTGCTGGTCGAGCTCAATATGGTCGACCGTTTACAGGCCATCAGCCGCGACGAGAGTGAGTGGCAAGCGCAGGCTTCCTTGAAAGAAATTATGAAGGGGGTGGCCCACGAGGTGAAAAACCCGCTGGGGGGGATTCGCGGTGCTGCCCAACTCTTGGCTGGAGAGCTCGCCAACCCCAACCTGCATGAATACACCGACATTATTATTTCTGAAGTTGACCGGCTCCGCACGCTGGTGGATCGCATGCTCGGCCCCCGCGAGCGACTGGAATCCGAACTCACCAATATCCACGAAGTCACCGAGCATGTGCGTCAGTTAATTGAAGCAGAATCGAAAGGCAAGCTGAGTATTGGGCGTGATTACGACCCGAGCCTGCCAGATTTTCTGGCCGACGCGGGACAACTGACCCAGGCGGTGCTCAACCTGGTTCGCAACGCCTGGCAGGCCTGCGGGTCAGATGGCGTGATTAGCTTGCGCACGCGGGTGCACAGGCAGTTCACCGTCGGCGGCAGCCGACACAAACTCGTCTGCGCACTGCAAGTCTCGGATGACGGCCCCGGAGTGGCCAAGGATATGCTCCCCAGATTGTTTCTACCTATGGTGACGGGTAACGCACAGGGAACAGGTCTTGGATTATCCATTGCACAGCGTATAGCCAATCAACACGGTGGGCTCATTCAAGTACAAAGCGTGCCCGGTGAGACTTGCTTCACCCTTCTGCTACCCATGGAGACCCAACATGCCAGTGATTGAGCAGGTATGGATCGTCGACGACGACAGTTCTATTCGCTGGGTAATGGAAAAGGCGCTGTCGAGAGCGGGCCTCAGCTGCCGCGCCTTTGAGAACGGAAACGATGTCATGGATGCGCTGGCTCAAGAGGAGCCCATGGTAGTGGTAAGTGACATCAGAATGCCGGGCATGGACGGCATCGTCTTACTGTCTCAGATCAAGGCCCAACAGCCCGACTTGCCGGTAATCATCACCACCGCTCACTCAGATCTCGACAGTGCGGTGAACTCTTATGAAGAAGGCGCATTTGAGTATCTACCCAAGCCCTTTGACATTGATGAGATGGTCGCCACCGTCACTCGTGCGCAGTCTCAGCGCTCACAGGGCACGCAAACAGACGACAGCAAAATCGAAAACCAGTCCGCAGAGATCATCGGCAACGCGCCTGCCATGCAGGAAGTTTTCCGCGCCATCGGACGTCTTGCACAAAGCCATATTACCGTACTGATTAATGGTGAATCGGGCACCGGTAAGGAGCTGGTTGCGCGCGCACTGCATCGGCACAGCCCGCGCGCAAACAATGCTTTTGTCGCGCTGAATATGGCTGCGATACCCCAGGAGCTGATGGAGTCAGAGTTATTCGGGCATGAGAAAGGCGCCTTCACGGGAGCCAACAATCGTCGCGAGGGTCGCTTTGAACAGGCTCGCGGCGGCGCACTGTTTCTTGATGAAATTGGCGATATGCCTGCTGCGACGCAAACGCGTCTGCTGCGCGTTCTGCAGGATGGAGAGTTTTTCCGTGTTGGGGGCGTTGACTCGATCAAAGCGGACGTCCGCATTATCGCCGCGACCCATCAGAAGCTGGAAGCATTGGTCGAGACGGGTGCGTTCCGTGAGGACCTGTTTCACCGTCTGAATGTCATTCGAATTCATGTCCCAAAACTGTCTGAGCGGCGCGAGGATATCCCCCGCTTGCTCATGCACTTTTTGGCCGCTGCCAGCAATGAGCTGGGCGTCGAGACTAAGGTACTCTCCGAAGAAGCGCTGAACGTACTGACCCAGCTGCCTTGGCCGGGCAACGTTAGGCAGCTGGAAAACACCTGCCGCTGGCTCACCGTGATGGCGGCCGGGAGAGAGGTGCTGCTATCGGATTTGCCACAGGAACTCTTGCAGCACAGCGCGACAAACCCAAAAAGTGACGCCGAAACCTGGCACGAGCAACTCGCCAGCTGGGCGAATAGACAATTGTCTGAAGGGCAGTCAAACGTTTTGCGTCAGGCCCTGCCGCTATTCGAGTCCATCATGATCGAGGCAGCTCTCCAACACACCGGGGGTCGTAAAGCAGAAGCTGCGGAACTCCTCGGGTGGGGCAGAAACACCCTCACCCGTAAAATCAAGGACCTCGATTTACCAGCAGAGTGATTGCTGGCTGGAGGAATCAGTGTGTGGCGCCCTCAGGAGGGGCTTCACCACTCTCAGCAGCGGTCCCCGCCGCACCTTCTTCAGCCTGCTGGGCCATCGCCTGACGGAACAGCGCGTCGAAATTAACCGGCGCAATCATCAACGCGGGGAAGCCGCCCTTCACCACCAGACTATCTATGGCTTCTCTGGCGTAAGGAAACAAAATCGTGGGTGCTACCGTCGACAGCAACTGTCGCAGCGCATCGCCCTCGATCCCCGCTACGAAAAAAATACCCGCCTGCTGCACCTCTACCAAAAAAGCGGTTTGCTCTTCGAGCGTGGCAGTAATCGTCAGCGTTAACAGCACTTCGTGGTTGCCGTCCTCGTCCACCCGGCTGCTCTTGGTGTTGAGATCCACGTTCACTGCCGGCTTCCACTCTTGCCGAAAGACATTGGGCGTAATCGGTGACTCGAAGGAAATATCTTTTGTATAAATGCGCTGGGTCACAAACTGCTGTTGTGCTGCTGCTTCCTGAGCGGCTGCGGTATCTTCTTCAGCCATGCTGGCTCTCCTTGTCTTTCAAAATCGAGGTGATCGCCCGCCTGTCACGTCAACAGCGGGTCTAACCCGCCAGAGCGCTCGAGACCATATAGCTCGTCACAACCACCAATATGTTGTTCGCCAATCCAAATCTGCGGCACCGAGGTCTGTCCGGCGCGCTCGGCCATTTGCTGCCGCGCAACGGGCTGACCATCTACGGGGATTTCCTCGTATGAAACCCCTTTTTGGTCAAGCAATGCCTTTGCCCGAATACAGAATGGACACCACCGCGTGGTATAGATCACCACGGCATTCATTGAGTGACAACCGGGAGCTTCTGCGCATCCCATTCCATCATGCCGCCAGACAGCTTTTGCGCCCTGCTAAACCCTTGCGCCCTAAGCGTCTTCGTCGCAGGACCTGCAGACTGCCCCATTTTACACACGACCACGACGGGTTTTTCACGGAATTTTTCCAGTTCGCCGACGCGTTTCGCCAGCGTTGCCGCTGGAATATGCAGCGCGTCTGTAATGTGTCCACGGGCATAGTCGCCAGCGTCACGGATGTCGAGGAACACCCCTTCATCATTGTTCACCAACTGCACGGCTTCGTTAATCGACAACGAGGGTCCTGCCTTGCGGGTCTCATGAAGGATCAGCATGCCCAGCGTCGTGGCCAAGGCCGCGGCCAGAATCCACTGTTCGCCTAAAAATTGAAAAATTAACTCTACTGACACGCTATTCCTGTCCTGTAAGCACCCAACACATCGCCTCGCTAATACCCCTGTTGCTGGGGGTAGTTCGGTCATGCAGCGTCACCGAGGCGATGGCTGCGCTTGACTCGGGGCGCGAGTATATCGGTTCAATCGAACACCCTCCAGTCGGCTCGACCCTTAATGATGGCGCACCGTCCATTGTCTTCGAGACGCTTTCTTGTTTTCTTTTGCCCGTGGGACGCGTCTGGGGCATTGCATGAAACGCTCACAACGCCCGGGGTTATCCAACCCATTGAGCCTCTTGCTAGACTGTTCCTCATAACGGCATAGCCGCAGCATTGACGGACAAGTAGTGCTCCGCCGGCGACGTCGCGTTACAATGATCCTCTCAGTTACCCGAGCCCCCAACACCGTGTCTACGCCCCGACGCACCACATTGCTCGTCATTCTGGACGGTTTCGGTCACCGCACGGCCACCGAAGACAATGCCATTTTCGCCGCGCAGACCCCCAACCTTGATCGCCTGCGGCGCGACGCCTCGCATACGCTAATTTCGGGCTCCGGTCCCGATGTCGGCCTGCCAGAAGGGCAAATGGGAAACTCTGAGGTGGGGCACATGAGTCTTGGGGCAGGGCGCATTGTGCACCAGTCCATTACTCGCATCGATCAGGCCATTGCCAATGGCGAGTTTGAAGGCAATCCGGCCTATGTGCAGGCAATTGATGCGGCAGTCGCGGCAGGGAAAGCGGTTCACGTTATGGGATTGCTCTCTCCGGGCGGCGTCCATAGCCATGAGGAACAGCTTTTCGCCGCACTGCGTCTGGCGGCGTCGCGAGGCGCAGAGCGTGTTTACCTGCATGCGTTTCTCGATGGCAGGGATACGCCACCGCGCAGCGCTGCGCCCTCCCTGCAGCGGACTGAGGCCGTGCTCAAAACACTCGGGATTGGACAAATCGCCTCCGTCCATGGTCGCTACTGGGCAATGGATCGCGATAATCGCTGGGAGCGCATCGAAAAAAGCTATGCCTTGCTCACAGAGGGTGCGGCCGCACACCAATCGGCCACGGCTCTGGCGGCACTCGAAGCCGCTTATGAACGGGGTGAGGACGACGAGTTTGTCGAGCCCACGCGGATCGGCGATCCAGCGGCCTTTGCAGAGGGTGATGCAGTGCTATTCATGAATTTTCGCGCCGACCGCGCGCGGCAAATGGCACAGGCACTCACAGACCCGGACTTCACTGGCTTTGCCCGTGGCGCTCAACCCGATATTTGTCTCGTCACCACCACTGAATACGCCGCCGCCCTGTCCTGTCCGGTTGCCTTTCCACCCGACCCCCTGGAAGACAGTCTTGCCGAGGTCCTAGCACGTGAAGGGCTGACCCAGTTGCGTATCGCCGAGACTGAAAAATACGCTCACGTTACTTTTTTCTTCAGTGGCGGTCGTGAGGACACCTTTGCAGGTGAAACCCGTGTGCTGATTCCATCGCCCGATGTCGCGACCTATGACCTCAAGCCAGAGATGAGTGCCCGGGAAGTGACTGACTCACTGATAGAGTCGATTGAGTCCGGTGACTATGACTTCATCGTCGTGAATTTCGCCAACGGCGATATGGTTGGGCACACAGGACAATTAACAGCAGCCATTACTGCAGTCGAAACACTGGACCAGTGTATTGGCCGGATCGAGGCCGCATTGCTCGCTCACGGCGGCGAAGGGTTGATTACTGCTGACCACGGTAACTGCGAACAGATGCGGGATTACGAAAATAACCAGCCCCATACCCAGCACACCACGGAACCCGTGCCCCTGATTTACATCGGTGAGCAAGCGCGCGCGCTGGACCCCAGTGGCGGCATCCTCGCCGATGTCGCCCCGACTGTCCTGACGATGATGGGACTCGAAATCCCCGAGGCCATGTCGGGACGCAGCCTTCTGACGCACTGAGCAGCTCACAGGTGGCCCGTGTCCTCGCGTTCCGCCCGTTACTTCGCGTCGGCTACCTTGCAGCGTGTTTACTCCTTAGTGATCACCTATCGGCACAGTCATCCGAGCCTGTAGATCAAACCGCCGAGCAACTCGCCGCACTCAAAGCCGAGATCGACGCCATTGAGTCGCAGCTAAACGCGCAGGAACAAACCCGCGATACCTTGCAGGAGACGCTCCGCGAGGCCGACATCCAGATTGGTGTCTATGACCGACAGCTCAATGCGCTTTCCCGCCAACGCGTCGCCATTCAAGACCAACTGGCGCGTCTCGACACACAGCGAGAGCAGCTTGAGGAAGAACAGCGGCAACGCAGCGACCGCATCGAGGACAGCATCCAACAATTATGGGTGTTGCAACAAGGCGGAGGTATGCGGGTCTGGCTGGGCAATCAAAACCCTGATGATGTTGCCCGCCATCTCGCGTTTTTTCAGACAATTATCGAGGATCAAAGAGCGACCCTTGCCGAGTATGAGCAAGGCCTCAGCGCCATTCTGAGCAACCGGGATGCCACTGCCGAAACGGAAGCCCAACTGGCACAACAGACCGATGCGGTGGGCGGAACCAGAGAAAAACTGGCCGTCCAGCAAGCTTTGCAGCAAGAGGCCTTGGCGGAGATCAGCACGCAGCTGGGAAATAACCAGCAGCGTTTGGCTCTGCTCATGCGGGACCAGCAACGCCTCAATGCGCTGCTCGATGAACTCCAGTCGCTTTCCATACAATCACCCTCACCATTAAATGAGCCGCAACCGTTTGCCGATACCCGGGGCGCACTGCCAATGCCCGTCTCGGGCACACCCACAAACCGGTTCGGTGCGCGACGTAACGCCGACATTCGCTGGCGCGGATGGCTAATTGCGGCTGAACAGGGCGAGCCCGTTCAGGCCATCTACGACGGTCACGTCATCTATGCGGACTGGTTGCGCGGCCAGGGCTTGCTGCTGGTGCTGGATCATGGCGACGGATGGATTTCCCTCTACGCCCACAACCGAAGTCTGCTGCGAAACGTTGGCGATCGCATCAGAGCCGGAGAGACAATCGCCAGGGCGGGCGCCAGCGGCGGCAGCGAGACATCCGGTCTCTACTTCGAGATCCGGCATCAGGGTAAACCCGTCGACCCGGCTGACTGGATTCGCCGCTGAGTGGAGATCAGATAATCGGGTACCATTAGCGGCCCAACGTTTCAGGTACCCATCATGGACGTGCGTTTTCGCTCCTGCAGCATCGGACTGCTGCTCATCCTTGCAACCTGTTTGCCTGCCTGGGCAGATGAGGCTGTCACCGATACGATCACCGATCCGCATGCCTCGGGTCTGCAGGACGCTGCCGAAGGGGCAGCGGACACTGCTCCTCAAGCGCTGCCGCTAGAAGAGCTGCAAATGTTTGCCGATGTGTTTAACCAAATTCGTCAGGGTTATGTCGAGTCCGTGCCCGACAGCGAGCTGTTCGAGCTCGCCGTGCAGGGCATGCTGTCGGGACTCGACCCCCACTCGGTTTTTCTTCAGGAAAAAGCCTATGACTCTCTTCAGGAGACCACACAGGGCGAGTTCAGCGGCCTTGGCATCGAAATTGGGCAGGAACGCGGCTACATCACGATCATCGCGCCGATCGACGGATCACCCGCCGAAGCAGCGGGACTCGAAGCCGGCGATGTCATTCTTAAAATCGACGGGGAGTCTATTCGCGATCTGCCCGTTAATAAATCCGTGGATCTCATGCGGGGCCCGACCGGCTCTGAGGTGTTGCTGACCATCGGCCGGCGAGGGGTAGCCGACCCTTTTGATGTGGCCGTGATACGCGACATCATCAAGGTCCCCAGTGTGCGTAGCCGCGAATTGATGGAGGGCTACCTGTGGTTGCGGGCATCGCAATTTCAAAAAGACACCGGCCTAGAGGCCATTGCCACCCTAGAAAAGGCACTGACCGAGGGGGCGCTCAAAGGCGTCGTGCTCGACCTGCGCAATAACCCCGGTGGTGTGCTCGGAGCCAGCGTCGACATGGCTGGTGCGGTGCTCGATGGTGGCTTGGTGGTGTATACCAAAGGACGGCATCCGCAGGCGGCAGAACGTTATGAAGCCGCAGCGGGCGATCTCTTGAGCGGTACACCCATCGTGGTGCTCATTAACGGCGGCTCGGCAAGCGCCTCGGAAATTGTGGCGGGCGCCCTGCAAGACCGCCGACGTGCGGTCATCATGGGTACGCGAAGCTTTGGCAAGGGCTCAGTACAGACTATTCTGCCTGTCAGCGACACCCGCGCAGTGAAACTCACCACTGCGCTTTACTACACGCCCGACGGCCGCTCTATTCAGGCCGAGGGCATCGTGCCCGATATCGTCGTGGAGCGAGCAGAGGTCAAGAGCGTTGAGTCGGAACGACGGACCAAAGAGGCCGATTTGCAGGGTAGCCTTAGCGGCGGCGATCCGGTCGATACGCAATCCGAGAGCGAGTCTCTGACCGAATTGCGCAACTCGGATAATCAGCTATACGAGGCGCTGACGCTGCTTCGCGGCATCAACCTTTTGACACCGGAGGCCACACCTGTGGCTGCGGTTGAAATTGAGGTGGAGATTGAAGTGGAGGAAGCAGCGGCTACTGTCGTGACCGACAATCCCTGAAAGCCGCGGATAGGAGCGAGTCGGCTCGCTGGGGAAGGGGTCTGTCGCGCGGCGTTATAGCCGCATCGGGATGCCCTGATCGGCCATAAAGGCTTTGGCTTCTCCCACGGTGTGCTCACCGAAGTGGAAGATGCTGGCCGCCAGCACGGCATCGGCACCGCCCTGAGTTACGCCGTCTGCAAGGTGCTGTAACGTGCCCACACCGCCCGAGGCAATGACGGGAATATCCACCGCATCGGTAATTGCTCGGGTGATCGTGAGCTCAAACCCATCGCGGGTGCCATCGCGATCCATACTGGTCAGCAACAGCTCTCCGGCACCTAGCGCGGCCATCCTTCGCGCCCACTCCACGGCCTCTATGCCAGTCGGTTTGCGCCCCCCGTGGGTAAACAGTTCGTAACGCGGCGGGTCACCCGGTCCTGAAACACGCTTCACGTCAATGGCCACCACAATGCACTGCGAACCGAAGCGTGCCGAGGCATCGCTCACCAGTTCCGGGTGATGGATCGCCGCAGTGTTAATGCTGACTTTGTCGGCACCGGCATTGAGCATGGCGCGAATATCCTGCAGTGAGCGGATACCGCCCCCGACCGTTAGCGGAATAAACACCTCACGGGCAATCTGCTCGACCGTATTGACGGTGGTGTCACGCTCTTCATGACTGGCGGTAATATCGAGAAAGGTAATTTCGTCGGCGCCTTCGTCGTTGTAGCGGCGCGCAACCTCAACCGGGTCTCCGGCGTCACGGATGCCCACGAAGTTAACACCCTTCACAACGCGCCCTTGGTCCACATCAAGGCAGGGAATAATGCGCTTGGCGAGAGCCATCAGTCGCTTCCCAGAAACGCGTCAACCATGGTCTGTGCGGCGGCGAGATCCAGCGTTCCCTCATAAATAGCACGACCAGTAATGGCGCCACAGATCCCCGCCCGGGCATGCTGCATCAACCCGCGCACATCATCGAGTTGACTGATGCCACCGGAGGCAATAACCGGCAGACCCGATTGCTCAGCCAGCGCCACGGTGGCCTCGAGATTGACGCCTTGCATCATGCCGTCGCGGTCGATGTCGGTGTACACCACAGCGGTGACACCGGCATCAGCGAAACGTCTTGCCAAATCGGTGGCCTCGAGTTCGCTCTCGCTGGCCCACCCCTCTACCGCAACGCGACCGCCGCGCGCATCAATACCGACAATAATGTGTCCAGGAAACTGAGCGCAGGCCTTGTGCACAAAATCAGGATCTTTCGCCGCCATGGTACCGATAATCGCGTACTCGACCCCCGCCTCGAGGTAACGTGCAATGGTATCGAGGTTGCGAATGCCGCCGCCGATCTGAATGGGCAAATCGGGCAACGCATGCGAAATCGCCTCGATAATATCGGCATTCACCGGCTCTCCTGCAAAGGCGCCGTCGAGGTCAACCACATGCAAGCGCCGTGCACCCTCGCCGTGCCAGCGCCGGGCCATCGCAACGGGGTCGTTGGAGAACACCGTGCTGTCCGCCATGTCTCCCTGGCGGAGGCGAACACACTGTCCGTCTTTAAGATCAATGGCGGGTATTACGAGCATGTGCCATCCCAATTGAGAAAATTCTTTAACAGCGTGAGTCCTGCGGTGTGGCTCTTTTCCGGATGAAATTGAGTGGCGAAGAGATTGTCCTGTGAGAGCGCTGCACAACCCGTGAGTCCGTAGTCAAACGTTCCTGCCACGACTGCCGGGTCATCGGGCACAACGTGGTAGCTATGAACAAAGTAAAAACGGGTGCCTGGCGCGATGCCTTGCCAAAGAGGATGTGAGCCCACCGGCTGCACGGTATTCCAACCCATGTGCGGTACCTTGAGCCGCTCACCCTGCTCGCCCTGATGAGACTCACCAAAAAATACCACCTGGCCCGGCAAACGATCCAAACAGGCCACGCCGTCATTTTCCTCAGAGCGAGTCATCAATGCCTGCATGCCCACACAGATCGCCAGAACCGGTTTGCGCTGTACGTTAAGCACCTGATTGAGCAGCTGATCACAACCCAGCTGGCGAATAGCCTCCATGCAGTCCCGGATGCCACCGACCCCCGGAAACACCACACGATCCGCCTCGGCAATCGCCTCTGGGTCGTGGCTAACCACCACCTCGCTGGCGCCCACATGCTCCAAGGCGCTGGCGACAGAGTGCAGGTTGCCCATACCGTAATCGATCACGGCGACCCGCTGGGTCACGGTTTACAGAACCCCTTTAGTCGACGGGCTGGTGCCTGCCATCGCCGCGTCGCGGGCGACCGCCATACGCAGTGCACGGCCAAAGGCCTTGAAGACGGTCTCGGCCTGATGGTGGGCATTGTGCCCACGGAGGTTATCAATATGCACGGTGACGTCGGCATGGTTCACGAAGCCCTGAAAAAACTCGATCACCAGATCCACATCGAAATCGCCGACCGTAGCGCGGGTAAAGGGCACGTGAAATTCCAGCCCCGGCCGACCACTACAATCGATGACAACCCGAGACAAGGCCTCATCCAGTGGCACATAAGCGTGGCCATAACGGATGATGCCTTTCTTGTCTCCGATCGCTTCGCTAAACGCCTGACCCATCGTGATGCCGATGTCCTCCACCGTGTGGTGGGCATCGATGTGCAGGTCGCCTTTGGCATGAATATCGAGATCAATCTGGCCGTGCCGGGCAATCTGGTCGAGCATATGCTCAAGAAAGGGCAGCCCCGTATCGAGGGTGCACTGACCGGTGCCATCAAGACAGAGCTCGACGGTAATTTGGGTCTCGAGGGTCTCGCGGCTAATCGAAGCCTTGCGAACTCCCGCATCTTGCTGACTCATGCTTTTTTCTCCCGGACGCCCCGACATACAGCGCGGGCGCTACACTAGGGGCGACATTGTATAGAAAGAGCCCCTTTACTTCATTGCGAAGCTTTACCACTTCATGAGCTCACCCGATCACATTGCCGATGCCCTGCTGGAGTGGTTTGACTGCCACGGACGTAAAGATCTGCCCTGGCAGCACGACCGAACGCCCTACCGTGTCTGGGTCTCCGAGATTATGCTGCAGCAGACTCAAGTCGCGACTGTGATTCCCTTTTACCAGCGATTCATGTCCGCGCTCCCGTCAATCGAAGATCTTGCTGCCGCGCCGGAAGATAGCGTGCTGCACCTTTGGACAGGGCTGGGTTACTACGCCCGCGCACGAAACCTGCATCGCTGTGCACAAGAAATCTGTCGCGAGCATAACGGTGAATTCCCGACAGACCCGGCGGGATTAGAAGCACTGCCGGGTATCGGGCGCTCCACCGCGGGCGCGATCCTGTCACTCGCCATGCATACCCGCGCGCCGATTCTGGATGGCAACGTGAAACGGGTTCTGGCCCGGTACCATGCCGTTGAGGGCTGGCCGGGGCAACGCGCAATAAGCGATCGACTGTGGCGGCACGCAGAGCACCACACACCGCAGGAGCGGGTAGCTGACTTTACACAAGCGATCATGGACCTTGGTGCAACCTGCTGCACTCGCAGCCAGCCACGTTGCGAGTCCTGCCCGCTGCATCACGGGTGTGTGGCGCGGCAACGGGGTCGCCAAGCGGATTTTCCCGGTCGCAAGCCGCGCAAGGAAACGCCGCAGCGGCGACGCTGGCTCGCCGTCGTCACCCGCTCTCCTGGCGAGGTGCTGTTAGAGAAGCGGCCCGCCTCGGGCATTTGGGGGGGCTTGTGGGCACCCCCTGAATTCGATGAGGAAATCGCTGCCAGAGCTTGGATACAGGACATCATTGGTCTACCGAGCGACGACTGTCGAGTCGACGCGCCCTTTCATCACACCTTCACCCATTTTAAGCTCGAGGCGCACCCTGTCAGAGTGCATTGCGAAGCGAACCAAGCGGATGCGACGGCCGTAAACATTGACGCTGAGGGGTTGCAGTGGTTCAGTTTGCATCCCCCGCCCGCGGTGGGTCTGCCTGCACCGGTCTTGAAGCTACTGACCAAGCTGGGTGCAGAACCCTTTTAAAGGAGCAAGTGATGTCGAGAACCGTCCAATGCCGGCGCTACGGTGAGGCACTTGAAGGGCTTGAAAGAGCGCCCCTGCCGGGTGCCAAGGGCCAGGATATCTTCGATAACGTGTCAAAGAAGGCGTGGCTCGAATGGCAAGGCCACCAGACTATGCTGATCAACGAAAAGCACCTGAGCCTGATGGACCCGGAAGCACGAAAATATCTGATGGGCGAGATGGATAAATTTCTTGCTGGAGAGGACTTTGATCAGGCAGAAGGGTATGTGCCACCTAATGACTAATCACAATCCAGCTATGGTCGTGCTGCGATGAAGGTGGGGTCTTGGTTTATTACCGGTGCCGTCTGCGCGCTGGTGACTGTGGTCCTTGCGGGAGTGAAGTTTTTGCAGATCTCCCAAGCCATGGCGGTCATGGAAAGTTTTCCTCCGCCCTCGGAGTCGGTCACGGTGATTGAGGCCAAGGCGGATGTTTGGGAGCCAACGCGTCTGTTGAGTGGCACCGTGCGCTCACCCGAGCATTTGGTGATCTCCGCCGAGATGGCGGGCCGCGTGGTCGAACTGCCTTTTAAGAGTGGTGAAGTGGTACCAGAAGGTGCCGCAATACTGGTGCTCTTTGACGACGACCTTGAAGCCCAGCGCGATGCACTAGAAGCAGATTTGAATCTGATCAGTACCCAGCTTAAACGCAACAAAATACTGGAGGCAGACTCGCTCGTCTCACAAGATCAGCTCGATACGCTCTCGGCGAGGAGTCTCTCGCTCAAGGCACAGATCGCGGTGCTCGATGCGCGCTTGAGTCGCATGACCGTGCGAGCACCCTTTAGAGGGACATTGGGCATCTACCCCCAGCGCCTTGGCGATTTGATGCGTTTTGGCGAGGTGCTGACCTCACTGACCGGCTTGAACCCCTATCGTTGGGTCGACTTCAAGGTGCCGCAGGGGTTGGCTGAGGTTCGTGTGGGCGATACCGTGCAAATTCGTGACATCACAGGAGACGAATTGGGTGTAGCAACGGTTATCGCGGTATCTGATGCGTTCGCCGAGGGCACGCGAACGTACGATGTGCGGGCCCAACTGACGGCATCAGCGTTGCGGCATGGCGCACTGGTTCAGGTAGCGCTGCGCATCGGACCCACAGAAAACCTGATGTCGGTGCCTGCACGGAGTGTGCGCTGGGATCCGCAGGGAGCGCACACCTTTGTGGTGGTGGAGGCAGAAGCCGACGCGCACCTGCCTCATCGCGCTTCGCTGAGGCGCGTTGAGGTGCGTGGCGAGACAGCAGACCGGTTTTTCGTGCGAGGTGAACTCAACCCCGGTGACCGAATCGCCGATCAGGGTGCTTTTAAACTCAAGGACGCCATATTGATTAGCATCCAGCCAGGAGCGACTCAGGAGTGAGCGCCTTACATTTCCGCCCTCGCTGGACGGACATTTTTATCAACCGGCCGGTAGTGGCCGCAGTGATGTGCGTCGCTCTACTGCTGATTGGCATTCGGTCAGCCATCAATCTGCCCGTCATTTCTTTCCCGATCATTGAGAGCTCTTCTATCGCGATCGTGACGGCCTACCCGGGCGCCAGTGCCGAAACCGTTCAAGGCTTTGTGACCGAACCCATTGAACGAGTCGCCAGTAGTGTACCGGGACTCGACTATGTCGAGTCCGTCACGGCGGCCGGAGTCAGTACGGTCACGCTGTGGCTGCAGCTCAACCAGGACACCACCAAGGTACTGGCCGAATTGTCCACGAGGCTCAGTCAGATACGCTTTGAGCTGCCCGAGGGAACCGAGGACCCCTCGATCGAAATCAGTCGGGCCGATACGCCCTATGCCAGCTTTTACTTAGGTGTGCTGATACCCCCAACCCGAACCTACGCCGAGGTCACCGACATTATTCAGCGCGAGATCCTGCCACGGCTCTCAGCCCTGCCTAATGTGCAGCGCGCGATCAACTACGGGTTACCTCAAGCAATGCGTATTTGGCTCGACCCCTGGCGAATGGCGGCACTGGGTGTCGATACCCAAGACATCTCCGGCACCCTTCAGCGAAATAATGTGATCGGCACGTTTGGCCAATCCGAGAGCGCGTCGCAACGCATTAATTTACAGACCAATAGCGAGGCCAAGTCACCAGAAGATTTCGCCAACATGCTCATTCGTCGGGATGAGGACGTCGAAATCCGCCTGGGCGATGTTGCAGATATCGAAGTCGGCACCATGGAAATCTCTCGCATGGCGCGCTACAACCAGGACCGCGTCGTCTTCATCCCGATATACCCCGAGCCCGGTACTAGTGAGATTCTGGTGGGCAACCTCGTTTATGACGCGGTAGATGCCATTAACGAAACGCTCCCTCCGGACCTGGAGCTCACCATTCCCTTTGATAACTCCCGCTACATGCGGGACGCCGTTACCGAGATTTTTATCACCCTTGGCGAGACTGTTTTTCTGGTCGGCCTGGTTGTTATTGCGCTCATGGGGTCCATGCGCAGTGCTTTGGTCCCGCTATTAACGATCCCGATCTCGATTCTGGGTGCGGCGGCGGCAATGTCACTGATGGGCTTCTCTCTCAACCTGCTGACTATCCTGGCCGTTGTTCTATCCGTCGGGCTGGTCGTCGATGATGCGATCGTGGTGGTGGAAAATGTAGCGCGTAATCTACGCGAAGGCATGACACGCCGCGAAGCGGCACTCGCCTCGTCGCGACGGCTACTGTCACCCATCATTGCCATGACGGTGACACTGGGGGTGGTGTATGCACCGATCGGCTTCCTGTCTGGACTCTCGGGCGTGCTGTTCAGAGAGTTTGCGTTTACGCTGGCTGTGGCCGTATTGATATCGGGCTTAGTGGCGATCACGCTGTCGCCTATTATGAGCGCCTGGGTGTGTCCTGATAGCGGCCATCAAACGCGAATGAGCACATGGGTGAATCATCGTTTTGAGGTGATCTCCCAGCACTACGGCAAACTCATCGACTTTTCACTGCGCTGGCGCTGGCAGCTGATTACCGCGGGGCTGTTCTTCACGCTTTTGATCGCGCCACTGTATTGGTTCTCACTGAAAGAACTGGCACCCATTGAGGATCAAAGTGCGATCAATCTCGTGGTGGATGCTGCCCCCGAGTCTTCCATAGAGGAAACGCTGTCAGGCTTTGTGGATGCTGTTGACGTGTTACTGGAGCGACCGGAGACAACCTATATTTGGCAGGCCCTGGGGCCCTCTGGCGGTTACGGTGGTCATGAATTTGTTCCACCCGGCGAGCGGGATGTCAGCACGCACCTCATGCTGCCGGGCATTCGCACTGACCTTGCTCGAGTGCCTTCAATCAGGGCCTTTCCTGCCACGACGCCTGCCCTGCCCACCGCAGGTCAGTTTGACGTGGAGGTGGTGGTGACGTCGTCCGAATCAGCAAAGGAGATGCGCCGCTATGCACTGGCCATGGTCGAGCAGGCGCAGGCTTCCGGCATGTTCCTTTACTTTGATACCAGCCTTCGATTGGACCTGCTGTCGGTGGAATATCGACTTGATAAGGACCGGTTAGCAGACCTCGGCATGACGCTGAGCGATCTTACGTCTCAAATGGGATTGTTTGTGTCCGAGGGATACATTACGCGCTATGACGAGCGCGGCCGAGCCTATCGCGTGATACCAATGCTCAGGAGCGATCTCAAGGCCTCACCGGAAGCCTTGCTCGACACCCCCATTACCTTGCCCTCTGGCGGTCAGGTTCCCTTCGGCACCTTCGCCGCACTCGAGCGCAATACGGAACCTCGGGCGCTCACGCGGTTCCAACAAAAGGGCAGCTTTAAACTGTTTGGCGGTGTGATACCGGGGTATACCAAGGAGCAGGCATTGGCTCAGGTCGAGGCGTTAGCGGCAGAGATTCTTCCGCCCGAGTACATCCTCGACTACACGGGCGAATCAAGGGAAATCCGCCGTGAGGGCAACACCATGGTGGGCGTGCTGGGTGCCTCTTTGGTGATGGTCTTTCTCGTTTTAGCGCTGCAGTTTGATAGCTTCCGCGACCCCCTGATTATTTTACTTGGCTCGGCACCGCTGGCGCTGTTTGCGGCAATGGTGATTACATTCACCGGCTTCACCACGATTAACATCTATTCGCAGGTGGGGTTGATCACCTTGGTTGGGCTCATTTCCAAGAACGCTATCCTAATTGTAGAGTTCGCTAATCAGGCGCAAATGGAAGGCCTCAATAAGCTGGAGGCGATCAAGGCGGGCTCTATGAATCGACTTCGCCCCGTGCTGATGACCACGGGCGCCACCGTGTTTGGTCACTTCCCTCTAGTGCTAGTAGAAGGAGCGGGTGCCGAAGCGCGAAATAGCATCGGCTTTATTCTGGTGATCGGCATGCTGATCGGTACGCTGTTCACGCTGGTCCTGCTACCTGCGATCTACGCGCTGCTTGCTTCCGAGCACTCCTCTACGGAATCTGCAACAGACAACACGCCGGCGGAGAAGCTCACTGAGCCGACCCCCGTCTAGAGCGTCGACTCTGGACTGAGCCGTTACTTGACGCACGGATAGTGCGCGGGTTTAATACGCGGCCTTCAGGTTATACGCCTCTATTTTGCCCAGGTAGCTCAGTTGGTAGAGCAGTGGATTGAAAATCCTCGTGTCGGTGGTTCGATTCCGCCCCTGGGCACCATGACACAAAGCCTCGTCGCACCGACGGGGCTTTTTTGTTTTTGTGCTCTGAAAATGCGCGCAGTTTCACTCATCAGCAACCCCGATTCTCGGTAAACGGCTTCGGTGTTTAAGATCTCGCTAATCTGAGGCGCGGTGCGGCCCGTATCGTTAATAGTAAATCTAACGGGAGGATGACATGGAACATCTGATTTGGGCCGTTCCTGCAGCACTGTGGATACTGGTCAGCATCGACGCCGCCACTCGGCAAAAGCCCCTGTTGCTGCTTGATCGCACACATAAACGCTAACGCGCGCGCTCAATAGAGACGAATATGAATTGGCTGGTCATCGGATTCTGGGGCTGCCTTGTCATGTGGCTGATCAGCCTTGCTGGTGACGTCGGTCTTGCGCGTAACCCCGATGTGGCCGAAGGCCTCCAATGGCTGCCCCTCATCAGCGCCACCATCGCCTTTGTCGGCATGTGCTACTTCGGCCACGCCAGCTCTATGTTTGGCTGGTAGTCGCCCTATTCCGGCATTGCTCTCACCAGCATCGACTGGCGCATACTGTCGGTGTCGTCAAAGGCCGTGAATGCAGCAATTTTTCCGTCTCGCATCGTGAACATGTGCAAACTCTCGGTATCCAACCCCGCAGCCGTCATTCGCGTGTGCACGAACACCACGTCACCCGCGCTGTAAGTCTCAATGGTCTCAAAATTGAGTGCAGGCCAGTGAGTAGGAAATAGTCCCATAACCTCATCGATTACCGCCTGCGTTCCGATTCGTTGCCCGGATTGCGGTAAGTCGCCAAAGATCGTCCACACAAAGTCGTCTGTGTGCAGAGCGGCCCAACCGTCAGCATCGCCCACGCCAAACGTCATATAAGCTTGATCAATGACCTCAAGATCGCTTTGTGCCCAACCCTGAAGACTAAAAATCAGTCCCCAACTCGCTATTAACGCTTTCATATTGCCGTTCCCGTTTTTACACTCAGTGAGCGGGCACTATACCGCGGTGAAACGCGCGGGACCTTGGTCTTTGTCAAACAGTTGCCCAAGGTCTGGTCCGTCGCGCACACTGTTGTTTCATGCTGATAGCAGTAAACTGGTGCGCAATAAAAATCGACCTGCCACAACGGAGCCATCCTGAATGAATGCGCCTATTCCCACGCTGGATGCCTGGCCCGAACAAACCATTCGCGGGCACAGCATCTCAGGTTCACGCTACACCTCCCGTGAGTTTATGGAGCGAGAGTGGGAAGGCATGTGGACGCGTGTATGGCTGCTACTGGGGCGCGCCGCAGAACTCCCCAAGCCTGGCGATTGGCAGATGGAACCCGTTGGCCGCGAGGAGATCCTCATGGTGCGGCAACAGGATGACAGCATCAAAGCCTTCTACAACGTGTGCCAGCACCGGGGTAACCCCCTGGTGGATGAGTCGAAGGGTAGCAACCCCAGACGCTTCGTATGCCGCTACCACAGCTGGGCCTTTCTGCCCGACGGCGCGCTCCAGTTCGCGCCCGACAAAGAAGACTTTCCCCAGGGGAACCCTTGCGGGAAACTGCGCCTCGCCGAAGTCCAATGCGAGACCTTCGCCGGCTTCATCTGGGTGAACATGGACCCCGATTGCGCACCCCTGAAAGATTATCTTGGCCCTATCTGGGACGAGTGGCAGGCACGCGAAGTCGACACCTGGCAGAGGACCATGGCTAACACCATGTGGCTACCCTGTAACTGGAAGGTCGTACTCGATAACTTTAACGAGTCTTACCACGTGCCGACCGTACACATGGGCGCAACCCCAACCACTGACCGCACCGCGATCGCTGGAGGTATCAATACCTACTTCAAGGAAACCCAATTCGATCTGGCTAACGAGGGCCACGCGCGCATGATCATGAAGGGTGGTTACGGTGCCGGCGTGACCGACGCCGACGGCAATATCGTCGAGCCGCTAGCTTCCCTGCTCTCCTATTGGCATCTCGACCCTGCCGAATTCAAAGGTCGACCCGAAGATACCCGCGAAGCGCTGCAACAGGCCAAGCGCAATCTGGGACCGGATAAAGGCTACAGCCACTATGCGACCGTTCCCGATGAACAGCTGACCGATGCTTTCCACTACACCCTCTTCCCCAATTTTGCCGTGTCGTTGTGGGCCGACGGCTTTCACTTTTTACGGGCGCGACCGCATCCCACGGACCCGGAGCAATGCCTGTTCGATAACTGGTGGTATGCAAGCCCAGCTAGCATAGAAGCGGAGCTCGACGACGGCACCAGTGCAACCGAGTCACTCACGGCAGACGGCTCGGATGATGTGCCTGTCAAATGGCTTACCTGCGGAGAAGATTCCATTGGCCCAGCCATTGAAGACGATGTAGCGGTATTCATTACCCAGCAGCGGGGCGTTCGCTCACGTGGCTTCACAGGCGCTTACCTGTCGGGTCAAGAAATGCGCATCAGCCGCTACCATGAGCGAATAGATGACTATATCGACGGTGCAGTCTAAGAGACGGGAAAAACAGCTATGAGTCAAGACGGAGATCGGCAAGCGTTGCAGGATGTAATGCTCTCGTACGGAGCTGCGGTCGATGATCGGAACATGGCCCGCTACCGTGCGTGCTTTGCCGATGATGCGGAGATTGTGGGATTCGGTGAGGCCACGATCAGGGGCGCGGACACCTGGACGGCGTCGGTCGAGAGCCAGCTGGACGCTTTTTCTGCCACCCAGCACCTGATGAGCCCGCAGCTGGCAACCGTAACTGGCGATCAGGCCTCGACGCGGACCGATGTGCAGGCGCTGCATGTACTGAAAGACACCGACGGCGCTATTTTTACCCTCTGGGCGACCTACCTGACCGACTTTGTGCGCACCGGCGAGGGCTGGAAAATTGCTCGCCATGAGCTGGTCGTGCGGGGCACCCAGCAAACACCCTGAAACCCTCCCCTTGTCGCCCCTGACCTCAGCATTCTTGCGTAAACAGCGACGCCCGCGGGTATCGCTGGTAACGGCGCTATTCCAATGCCTGTGGGTGAGCGTCGGGGTGGCGTCGGAGATCGAGCCGCTGATTGTCACAGCAGATCGATCGCAAGACTGTGCCGCAGCGCTATCGCAAGGCCGACAACAGCTGAGCGTCGTCGGCCTACCCGCTGCTTTCTCTTTGCTCAACTGGAACGTAGAAAAAGCCCGGCACCCAGATCTGATTGCTGAATTTGCTCATTTTGCCCGACGCTCGGATGTGATCTTCCTCCAAGAAGCGGTACCGCTGCGCAAAACGGAAACCGTGATCGAGCAGTCGCTTTATGAGGCGTTCGTGCGGGGGTATGTCCAGAACGAGATTGATACGGGCGTGCTGACGCTGGCCAAAGTGCCACACCTCGTCCACTGCCATCTGCTGGCGACCGAGCCCTGGCTCCGCACACCGAAAGCAACGAGCGTTACCCTTTACCCTCTGGCCAACAGCGACCAAACACTGCTCACCGTGAATTTACATGCCATTAATTTCAGCTTTGGCGTGACCGCATATGCCGCCCAGTTGAATGCCGTGGCCGGCTTGATCGCGGCGCATCGGGGGCCGGTCATTTTTGGCGGCGATCTGAACACCTGGAGCACACGCCGGGAGCGCACACTCGAAGCCTTTACCAGCGACCTGAACCTCACGGCACTGCCTTTTTCGCCTGATCACCGCACCACTCGCTTTAACCGAGCACTGGACCACCTGTATGTGCGCGAACTGACTTGGCGCTCCACGGAGGCTTTACCCGTGACAACCTCTGACCATAATCCTCTCTTTGCCACGTTGCAGCGAGACGATACATGATCCGGATAATCCTATTGTGTTGGCTTTGCATCGGCCCCGGTGCTGCCCTGGGCGCGGCGGGCGACGCTGACACAGAGATTCAGGGGTTAATTCAAGCCGTCGCAGAGAGCGGCTGCGAATTTGATCGCAATGGCACCCGATACTCAGCGAAGGACGCTGCCCAGCACCTTGAATTGAAATATTCCCGCGGCAAACGCCACGTCAAGTCGGCTGAAGATTTCATCCAGCGTCTCGCCAGCAAGAGCTCTTGGAGCGGCAATCCTTATCAGATGATCTGTGAGGGAGAGGCCGAGCCGGCGGGCGATTGGCTGTCTGCCACCCTGATAGAGCTACGCGCTAGCTGAATAGCAGCGATATACAGACCTTAAGGTGCGATCTGCTTTGCCCACCACCGCGACGCATGGGTGCTCGTCAGGCGTTTTTAAACCGCTCCAGATTCGAGAGCGCTGACGGCGAGTCGGATTCTAGATAGCCGCTGTTGCCCCACAGCGCCCGGTTAGCGAGCGCGGTATCAAAACACTCGATGAGCGCCTGAAT
>CALKEI010000012.1 GCA_938085095.1 uncultured Luminiphilus sp.
GGGGAGCTCTGTGCGTGGCTGATACGGCATGGCGGCCTGCAGGTTTCTGGGTCGGACGGCGCGGACTGACTGCCATTACCTCGTCCGCAGATAGATTCTTTTCATCCAGAATAATAATGTCTTTTTGACGATCAGCGATAACGGTGACGCGTAAATCCTGAAATCGACTCATGCCTCGCGCATTGAATACCCCGTCCCTCGGGGAATCGGCAGCATCCTGCCAGGCATCCCGACATCCCTGCATTACTGCTGCGCCACGAGTCCAGATTGCGTCATCGGCGTTAAGGCCTTCATTATTTGCATCACGTTGCCAGTGGTTTCTGTCTGCGGTGGATGACTATATAGTATGGGGGTTATCTAAAACAAACCAACTTGCTTGTTTATCCGCTGACAGGCGTGGCCACAATGGGGCCGATGCGCAACGGCAGATGAGCTTTTAGCTTTTTTCAGAGGTATTCCATGATTGTCCCGAGCGAGAAGAGTGCCCGTATTCTGGCCGAGTTACAGGCGTTTATGACGGCGCACGTTTATCCTAACGAAACGGCGCATCGAGACGCCTTGGGTAGCGCCGAAAACCGGTTTGCATCCATGCCTCTGGTCGAGTCTCTGAAGGAAAAAGCGCGTGACGCCGGGCTCTGGAATCTTTTTGTGCCGCCCGATTATGCTGAATACAGTGATCATGGGGGCATGAGCTTTTTGGATTACGCGCCGCTTGCTGAAGAAATGGGACGTGTGATCTGGTCGCCGGAAGTCTTTAATTGTAATGCGCCTGATACCGGCAACATGGAAGTGCTGATGAAGTTCGGTACGGAGGCGCAAAAAGCCGCTTGGTTGCAACCTCTCTTGGCCGGAGAGATTCGGTCTTCTTACGCGATGACCGAGCCCCAGGTGGCGTCGAGTGACGCGACCAACATTCAGCTGGACATTCGCCGTGAGGGTGATGAATGGGTGCTGAATGGCCACAAATGGTTCATCACCGGTGCACCTTATGAGCGGTGCAAAATTTTCATCGTGATGGGTAAGAGCGACGCGGAAAATCCTAATCGACATTTGCAGCAAACCCAGATTCTCGTGCCTAAAGAGACGCCCGGAGTAGCAGTGCTTCGTCCGCTGACGACGTTGGGCTACGACGATGCGCCTATCGGACACGCCGAAGTGACGTTTACCGATGTGCGCGTGCCGGCGGATAACCTGTTGCTCGGCGAGGGCAGAGGGTTTGAAATCGCGCAAAGTCGATTAGCGCCAGGTCGCATGCATCACTGTATGCGACTGATTGGCGCGGGTCAGCGATCACTGGAGCTAGCCTGCCAGCGTGTTGAAGAGCGGGAGACATTTGGTAAAAAGCTCAGTCAGCATCAATCTATTCGCGAAAACATTGCAAAGAGTTACGCCGAGCTGGAAATGGCTCGATTACTGGTCCACAAGACCTGCTGGCACATTGATACCCACGGTGTGAAATCGTCTATCGAGTTAATTTCTGCCACCAAAATTAGCGTGCCGCTTATGATTCAAGCACTGATTGACCGATGCATGCAGATGCATGGTGCGGGAGGGTTGACTGAGGATTGGTGTATGGCCGAGCAGTTCAATTATGCGCGATGGTGCCGTCAGGCCGATGGCCCGGACGAGGTGCACCAGATGGCGTTGGGCAAGCGTGTTATTCAGGCTTATGCGGAAAGCCGTTAAAGCAGACTGACCCGGAGGTTGACGTAGTCACTCGGTCGGTCATCATCACTAAGGTAATCATTAGAGGGAGTCGGGTCATGACAAATGACGAAAAAATGGCGTTTGTTCAGCAGCTCTATGCCACAACGGGGGCGGGAGATTTTGATACAGCGGAGACCATGCTGACAGATGATTTTTTCATCATTGAGGCAGAGGGATTGCCCATGGCCGGTGAGTATCGCGGTAAGACAGCCTTGCGCGATCTCTATGCGCATGTGTTTGGCACGCTAAAGGTGGCTGATCTTGAGCCAGAGGTCATGACGGCGGGCGATGACTATGTGGTCAATATGGTGTCTTTTCGTTTTGAGGACCCGAGTCTGGCTCCGGCGCAACTCGCAGAGCTGTTTCGGTTTCGCGATGGCAAAGTCTGCGAAATTCGTCCTTACTACTTTGATCCCAAACCCATCGTCGACGCCTGGGCACACTACACCGCTGAGTGACTAACGCCGCCCCCGCGCTACACGGGGGCGCTGGCGACCGCATTTAGCTGAGGTATTTGTCGATGGTCTGATGGAGATGCCGGATACGGCTCTCTTGGTAGCTCGCCAAAATCACCTTGCCCGTTGCCGAATTTTTCATGCCCCGTTGCACCGCAGGCAGGTTGGCATCGTCCTGATCGAACACCCCTCCGAGCGCACCTAGGGACTCATTGGACGCGAAAGGCTGATCTGGAGCGATTACCGTGCAGGGCGTTGCCGGCGGTCGCTCGGTGCCTGCAGGGTAACGGAGAAGAATCATGACATCAAAAATACAGCTGTCGGGGTCATTCCCGTTGGGCAGAAAGCGATAGACTATGTTGCCGTTATAGCCAATCCAAACCTGAAAGTTGGGGAACAAGCTATACAAGATGGCGTCCTGTAGTTCGGCCATAGTGGGATCGTCAAATTGCTCTCCCGCAGCTTCTTCAAACATTTCCCGGTTCATCTTTGCAACATACTCGCGAGCGGTCTGGCCGCTCGGCATGTCGACGTCTTCGTCACTGTCGGTGGCCATTCGGCCCGAGAGCTTCAGTATGTCGCGCGTAATGGTCTCTTCCGAAATGCCGCTAAGGTGCGGGCTGGCGACGCCCATCGGTGTCACCGAACGGCTCACGTTATCGCCAAAGGTGTCGTATTGCGAATTGGCATCCCCCGTGAAGGTCAGGATTTGTTTATGGGTTTCGACGGTATGCCAGGATTCCATGAACGCTTCGGCACCCACTTTCCAGTTGCAGTTCATCACTCGCTGCACGTGCACGCCTTTGAAGTAGTCTTCTAGCGGAAAGCGCTTGAAGTGATCGGGTAACACATCCATGTACTCTTCTAACGGCTGCGCGTCCTGATCGAAGTTGATGAAGATAAAACCACCCCAGGTGGCTACCTTGACCTGAAACAGACTCATGTCGCGATCGGCGGTATGCTCAAAATCCCAATCGATTGGAAACCCCTGAAACTGACCATCGAGATCCCAGGTGGCGCCATGGAAGGGGCAGCGGAATTTATCGACAGAGCCTGACTCGTCTCGCAAGCAGCGGCCGCGGTGTCGGCAGGAGTTGATGAAGCCCTTGATTTCGCCAGATGGTGTCCGCGTGACGATGACGCTGCGTTCAATGACCCAATAAACGAAATGATCACCGGGTTCGGGAATGTCCTCTTCACGACAGGCCATTTGCCACACTTTCGGCCACATTTCTTCTTTTTCTTTATTAAAGAACTCTTGGCTGATGTAGCGGTCGACTGGAAGGTCCTCATCGCCCATGTCCGGGTTGCTTTGCACTCGCAGGTATTCTGGAACCTCAACGGTTTCCAGATCTAAAAGGTCCTGCCAGGTGGTGCCGACGAATCGACCTCCATCTCCCTGCTGTTTCTGTTCGGTATTTGCCATGGTCTATCCCTTCACACTACTTCAGAGCTTTATTAAAAAATGCCGACTCACCTCGCCAAAATATTGACGCCGCTGATACCGGGAGCGCCATATACATGGGTATAGCCTACTTGAGGGTCGCCTGCCACCTGACGAGCTCCTCCTTCACCGCGAAGCTGAACACAGATTTCATGAACTTGTCGCAGACCTGACGCACCCACTGGCTCGCCATTGGCAAGGCACCCGCCGTCGGTATTGACCGGTAATCGTCCAGTAATCTCGGTAGCTCCCTCGGCCAGCCATTTTTCTTGGTCGCCATGTTCGCAGAATCCATTCTCCGCCATGTGCATAATCTCAGCTCCCACTTCGGTATCCTGAAGCTGCGCTACATCAATGTCCTCGGGGCCCACGCCTGCCAGTTCAAATGCTGCCTGTGACGCTGTGACCGTTGGCGAGTTGGCCACTTCTGGCGGTTGAGAGGGGCTGAATACCTCAAAACTACCGTAGTTGCGCGATCGTACTACCGCCGTTTTCAGGTAAATCGGACGGGGGTGGAGTTGATGTGCCATATCTGCGCGGCAGACGATCAGCGCGCAACCCCCTTCCGCGGGGGAGCAAAACATAAACTTGTTTAATGGCTCACTGACCATCGGAGCATTTTCAATCTCTTCCCAGGACAGGGCAGTCTTTCGCCATGCGGTGGGTGTGAGGGAGCCGTTGCGGAAGGCTTTTTCTGCGACGCGAATCAGGGTCTCTCGGGAAATGCCGTGATCATGCATGTATCGTTGTATCTTCATGCCGAAGTATTGGGTGGTGAGCATTAGACCCGTTTCGCCATACCAGTCGTCTAATCCCCAGTCAGCGGGTTTGGCGTTGAATGCGCCGCGATCGTGTTTGTCAAAGCCAACCACCAATCCGATATCGTATTGCCCGCTTTTGATTGCTGAGTAGGCGGCATGTAAAGAGCTGCCGCCCGTGGCACACCCATTGGCGACATTAGTGAACTGCAAGCCGGTGAGACCCAACAGGTTGACCAGTGAATCAGCGTTTCCGCCATCCTGACTCCCGCCATAGGCGAATTCCATCTTTTTGAAGTCAACACCCGCGTCTGCCAGCGCTGCTCTGGCGGCCGCTGCACCTTGCTCTAGGCCAGTCATACTGGGTGTTCGGCCGAAGGGGTGCATCCCCAAACCAACGATTGCAACGTCCACTAGTCTTGCTCCTCTGCAGCGCAAAACTGGAAGGTCAGTAATTCAGCTCCTTCATCGTCTTTGCGCACGGTGATAATTTCCAACCTCATTGGCATGCCGATTTCGAGTTGATCAGCTTTATTTTCCCGCAGACGGCTTTCTACCTTAAGTCCGCAGGCAAGTTCGATGTATCCGACGCCATATGGCCTAAACGTCTCGGGCGTTTCGTCCGTATGGTAGGGCGTTTTGGGCATAAAGGATTGTATGGTCCAGGTCCAGAGCCGGCCCTCATTGCCGAGGTCAACGTCAGCCATATTTTGTCCGGAACAGGCTCGACAGGAGCTTTGGCTGGGAAAAGCGTGTTCGCCACAGTCAAGACAGCGGCTTCCGATAAGGCTAGGCGGCGCATCGGGCCAGGTAAAAAGGCCTTCGTGAAGAGGTTTCGCTTCCAGCATGTCATGTCCTCTATTGTCCGGTGGCGCCAACGCCAAAACGGCGTCGCAAGACGGGCTCGGGGTAGTCGCTGTATTCAATTCAGTCTAGGATAACGCCAATAAAAAAAGCAAGCTGGATTGTTTGCGAGATAGCAGTAGCGTAGTGATGATATGACTTTGAGCTGGGGATCCGCATGACACCGAAGACATTGGGCGCAACATCAGGTGGGAACGCCCCGCGTCGCAGGGCGAAAACCCGCGGAACGCCGCGCCAGCCTGGAGAGGGCTGGCAGGCGGAGAAAAGCGCTTTGACGCGGCAGGCGATTCTGGAGGCTGCCGTAAGCTGCTTTGTCGATCATGGTTACGCGTCTACCACCACTGCAATGATTGCCGAGAGAGCCAGTGTTTCACGAGGTGCCATGATGCATCACTTCCCCTCGCGCTCTGAGGTAATGAACGCGGTGGTGGGGTATCTGCACGTGCGACGACTTAACGAGTATCGTGATTTGATGAGCGATATTGATTCACCAGATCAGACGCTGACTCGCGATGCCATTCGCACCTCTGTTGAGACCGCCTGGAAATACGTCAAGCTTCCCTCGTTTGTGGCCTATCAGGAATTGCTGGGTGCGGCGCGCACCGATCCAGCGCTCGCTGAGGCGGTCGATGAGGTTGAGCGTGACTTTGAGCGAGAATTCTTGAAGACGGTGCGTGCCGTATTTCCACACTGGAAGCAGGTCAAATCATTGCAGGCTGCACATGATCTAGTGCAATTTGTTATGCAGGGGATGGCAGTCGCGCACCGATCTTCGCACCGTGATCAGCGGGCAGTGGGCGTGATTGAAATGATGACGGATCATCTAGAGCGAATTTATCTCGCCGACACTAAGCAGCAACAGGAACTGACCTGAGGCGTTGAGCAGCAATCCACGTGATGAGTGTAGTACCAAACTGAGGAGATAAGGCATGGGAATGGTTGACGGTAAAGTCTGTTTGGTCACGGGTGGCGCATCGAATCCCGGCTTGGGTCATGCCATTGCGCACAAGCTGGCTGCCGAAGGCGCCATCGTCGTAGTGACCGATGTCGATGCTGACGGCGCCGCCACGACCGCAGCGGAAATTGTTGCCGCGGGAGGACAGGCGCAGGCCTGGCAGCAGGACGTGACCGATGAGGCGGGGTGGGACAGTACGCTGGCGCAAATCCAAGCTGAGCACGGCCGGCTTGATGCACTGATTAATAATGCGGGCATCGCCATTTTAAAGACCTTGCCCGAGCTGACGCTGGCAGACTACAACCGGCAGATGTTGGTCAACATGACCAGCGTTTTTTTGGGCACGCAGAAGGCCGTAGCGGTAATGCGCGAGACCGGGGTAAAGGGCTCCATCATTAATATGTCCTCCGTGGCGGCTTTGGTGGGTGTGCCAGCGTGCAGCGCTTATGCCGCGGCCAAGGGTGGTGTGATTGGCTTTACCAAAACCATCGCAGCGGAGACCGCTGCAGAGGGCATTCGCTGCAACACGATTCATCCCGGGTTGATCGACACTAACATGCAGAGGCGGTCCTCCGTGGACAACCCTGAGGAGTATGTGAAACTTAATGCGGCGGTGCCGATGGGTTATATGGGGCCGCCCCAGACGATTGCCGATGCGGCACTGTTTCTGGTTTCAGATTTGTCGACTTACATGACCGGAGCGCAAATGGTGATCGATGGCGGTCTGATCAACCAATAACTGAGAGTAACGAATAACTGAGAGTAACGAATAAGAGGTGCCAAGAAATGAGTGACCACTATCAGGACCAACTTGCCATTCGCGCGCTATTAGAGCGCTATTGCGAAGGGGTGAATCAGCGCGATGCGGATATCTGGGGCGCAACTTGGGCCGAAGATGCGGTGTGGGAGCTACCTCATTTAGGGATGGATGGTCTGAAAGGCCGCGAGACGATTGTTGGTGCTTGGCTCGAAGCGATGAAGATGTTCCCCTTCGTCAACATGATGGCCATGCCCGGTTCTATCAGTGTCGACGGTGATCGGGCTACGATGCGCAGCTACACCGACGAGGTGGCGGTGACACAAGATGGCACTGAGTTGCGTCCGCGCGGGCAGTACGACGATGAGTGCGTCAAAGTTGACGGTCAGTGGCAATTTAGCCGGCGGATCTTCACCGTACTTCACGGCGAGTAAGCATCGCCCGGCAGCGGCGCTTATACCCCCGGGAGTCCTGCCGTTGAGCCACCATCGATCACAATTTCTGAACCGGTAATAAATTGCGCGTCATCGGAGGCGAGGTAGATCACCAAAGAGACAATCTCTTGCATGCTGCCCAGACGGCCGACTGGCGCGATGCCCTCTAGCATACTCCGCGCCGCTTCAGGATCTGGAGCGCCGTCGATCGCTCCCTGAATTAGGGGCGTTTCAATGACACCAGGATGGATTGAGTTGCAGCGGATGCCGGTTCCGGTTTTGGCCAAGTGCACGGCGGTAGATTTGGCAAGTAAGCGCAAGGCGCCTTTTGTTGTGGAGTAAGCCACGTCGCCTGAAAGCGCGAGAATACCGTTGATCGAGCTATTCAGCACTATGGATCCGCCGCTCTCGCCGGGATTGTGCTTCATCAGCTCAATACTGGCTTTGATGGCCAGCATCATGCCGGTCAGGTTGACATCAAGCAGGTTTTTCCACGCCTCGACGGCTACGGTTTCGATGTCGCTATCACCGGCATTGGTTCCAGCGTTGGAGAACGTCACATCCAGCCGGCCATGGTGATCGCGGATGGCCGCTTTCACTCTCTCCCAGCCTTCTACATCCTGCACTGCATGCTGAACGAAGATCGCACCGGTCTCTTTGGCAATGTCGTCGCCCGCATCGGTATTGTTGCCGGTGAACACCACCTTGGCACCTTCTTCAGTCATGCCATAGACCGCCGCTTTGCCGATACCGTTTGTGCCACCGGTTATCAGAGCAACTTTATCTTGGAGTCGATTTGTCACAGTGAGTGTCCTCAAGGATGCAGTTTGCCGTGTCGCGCATAACCTTTTGTGCTGATGAGAGTGTTTAATCTCGTATCAAATCTGCTTGGCGGTGCAAAAAGCAGCTACTTGAAATCGGGATTTAGCGCTGACGTTACGAAGCAACATAAGGGTAGGTAGGGCGGTATAAAAAAGCAAGCACGCTTGACTTTTTCTTTGTTGAAACCTAGTTTGGGCCGGCATTTATGGGGGAAGTAAAATGAGCACAGTCAGCGTGATTGTCAGGATTCAGCTCAGTGCCGACAGCGCACAGGGATACGCTCGAGCGGCGGAGGCGGTAGTAGCCGGCACGCGGCAGGAACCCGGTTGTCAGTGGTATGGTATTGCGGTGGATGTGACTGACCCTTGCGTGGTGTGGATTTCCGAGCAATGGGCGTCCCAAGCAGACCTTGATGCACACTTGAAAACCGAGCACGTCAGCGCTTTTCTCGAGGCCTGTGCATCACTTGAGATACTGGATATGGAAGTACGTCGCTATGAGGTCGCCGCAGTGGGTGATCTGGTGATGCCGGATTAGCGACACCGCAGGAGAACGCAAAGATGACAATAGACACAAAGCTTCAATACAGCCGTATGGCGGGGCGTCTGATCGATCACGTTGCGAATGGCACAACCGACTGGGCCGTTGACACGATGGAGGTGCCTTCCACTGAATATACCGATGCGCAGCAGTGGCAGCAGGAGATGGACTCTATTTTCAAACGCCAACCTATTCTCGTCGGCGTCAGCCAGGAGATCCCGGAACCTGGCGATTTCAGGACGCTTGATATTTTGGGTATCCCGCTCCTGATTTCTCGACAGGCTGATGGCAGCGCAAAGGTGCTGATGAACGTGTGCACTCATCGAGGTATGAGGCTGACTTCTGAGTCTTGCGGAAGCCAAAAGTTATTCAGCTGCCCCTACCACGGATGGACGTTTAAATCGGACGGCTCCCTGCGCGCCATTGCCGACGCACCGAAATTTGGCGAGGTGTGTGAAGGCGCCCGCGATCTGGTGGCATTCCCAAGCCATGAGGAGGGCGGGCTGATCTTTGCCGTTTTGGATCCGGAGAGCGATGTCGATATTCGATCCTATCTTGGTGAGATGATGGACGACGTCGCCGCCAAGGGAATGGATAAATGGACGTATGTCGGTAACCGAGAGATTCATGGTCCTAACTGGAAGGTGGCTTATGACGGCTACCTCGAGGGGTACCATTTTAAAGCCGCGCATCCGGAGACGATTGAGCCAAGGACGTTCACTAATGTCATGGAATATGACGCGCACGGACCTCACCAGCTGGTCGGCTTTGCTGCGAAGAATGTGATGGAATTAGGAGAGGTTGATCGCAACGATCTCTGGCAGCATGAAACAAAGGGTTACGACTTTATTAGACTCTTTTTCCCTAATGTTTCGATTTTCATTGCACCGGAAATTACACAGGTGGCTCAGATGATTCCGGGGCCCGGTCCTATGGAAAATACGACCATCCTGCATTTTCTCCACCCGACGCCCCCTGCGAACGAAGAGGATGTGGCTGCGCGGATCGAGATGGCGGATTGGCTCCGCAATGTGGTGCAGGAGGAAGACTACAACGTTGGGTTGAAACTGCAGAAAGGCCTCGAAACCGGGCTAATGGAGAGCGTGCTATTTGGCCGCAATGAACGGGGCAACCAGTACTTTCACCGTTGGGTAAAATGGTACAGCGATGGGGACGAGAGCGCGCCTAGACCTGAGCTCTGACCGCACGCACCGCGTAGACGAAAAAGGGCCCCTCAGGGGCCCTTTTTTTGACGTTTCTTTTGCGCTGAGCCGCCGCTACGCGCTCATAGTTTCAGCATTAATTTCCCTTCATTGCCGCCCGTGAACAGCAAGTTATAGGTATCCAGACAGTTCTCTATGCCCTCATTGATATGCTCACGGAACTTAAGTTTGTCTGCCTTCAGCCACTCGCTCAATACCGCTTGCCCCTCTTCGATACGATGATAATGGTCGCTGACCAGATAGCCTTTTACTGTGATGGTGCGTGCCAGTATTTGCCAATAGTTGTAGGGTCCGGGTACCGGTCCGGTCGCGTTGTAGGTGCTAATGGTGCCGCAGAAAAGCAGCGTAGAATCTTTATTCATATTCATCAGTGCTGCATCAAGGATTTCGCCGCCGACATTGTCAAAATAAAAGTCGACACCCTCCGGGCATGCAGCCCCGATAGCTGATTCCATATCCTGTGTTGTTCGATAGTTAATGCAGTCATCGAAGCCGAGCTCATCAACCACCCAGCGGCATTTTTCGTCTGTGCCGGCGATGCCGACAACCTTCAGGCCCATCAGTTTGGCGATTTGACCGCCGATAGACCCCACCGCTCCGGCCGCCGCGCTCATCAGCATCGTTTGCCCCGCTTTTGCCGCCCCCACATCCGCAATAGCGAAATAAGGCGTCAGTCCAACAGCACCCAGCATGTTGGTGTAGTAGTGCAGCGGGAATTCACTGTCTTCGGGGACTTTGGTACAAAACTCTACGGGAATAGTGCTGTGGGTCTCCCAGCCGCCCAGACCAAAGACACGGTCGCCGGGTTTAAACTGGTCGCTTCCACTTTCAATGACTTCACCCGCTACCGTCGAGCGCACGGGATCTCCGATCGGGATCGGAGGAAGATAGTTGGGGATGTCTGACATCCAAAAGCGTATGGCAGGGTCAAGAGAGATGTAGTGATTCTTGACCAACAACATGCCCGGTGGCGTCTCGGGAATGGTGGCCTCTTGCAAGACGACTTCCGATGGGTCTGGCATGCCCGTGGGACGTTTCGCCAAAATCCATTGTTGTTTGTTACCGTGGCTCATGGTGACCTCAAAAGCGAAAATCAGAATCAGGCCAAAGCCTAGCGAGCACCATAAAAATAAGCAAGCAAGATGGTTTTTTTCTTAAACTGCGGTGCTACCCTACCATTTCGGCGGTGCCCCATGGTTCATGAATACACTCACAACTCAACAGGAGCTTCTTTTGACGGACTTTCAGCCCGCGTTTGCCGACGGGGACCTGTCAGATAATGACAGCCGTGCGGTGACGATTAATGGCCGCAAGATATTGATTTGTCGTGCCGGCGGAGCGCTATACGCGGTGGAAAATCGGTGTACGCATCAAGAGGCTGAACTCGAGGGTGGGCGTATCCGGGGCTGCTTCATTTCCTGCCCCCTGCACGGCGTCAGATTTGACCTCCGCGATGGTAACCCCATGGGACAACTTACCCGCGAAGCGTTGCCGACTTTCGAGGTGCGGGTGATCGATGGAGTGATCGAGGTAGCGGTGTCATGAGTCGTGCTGTGGTGCTGGTCAGGCATCCGGAAGGCGCTGTAGAGGAGGGCGATTTTGGCGTGGTGGAGGTGCCTCAGCCGGTGTTACCTGCGGGCCATTTTCGGACACGTAATCGCGTGATTTCGCTGGACGCCGGTTTTCGTCAATGGATGACTGCTGGCGCTGGGGATAATTATCTTACCGGCATGCAGATCGGTGACCCTGTGCAGAGCATCGTATTGGGTGAGGTGACGGAGTCTGATCACCCGGACTATCCTGTCGGCACGCTGGTCAGTGCGCGGACGGCCTGGGAAGAGAGCAGTGTGCTCGATGGCGCTGACCTATGCTCTCCCCTTAGCGTCGCAGCCGATATCCCCCTGTATCATTACGCCGGCTTGCTCGGACCCACCGGGATGACCGCGTGGATCGGTTTATTTGAAATCGGTCAGCCCCAGCTTGGCGAGACGGTAGTGATCAGTGCCGCCGGCGGAGCAGTCGGTACGGTTGTCGGTCAATTGGCAAAGGCGGCGGGATGTCGTGTCGTCGGGTTGACCAGCACGCGCGATAAAGCCGATTGGTTGGAGCGCGAGGTGGGTTACGATCAGGTGATTGATCGCGACACCCAACCTGATTTGGCCGCTGCTTTGATAGCGGCTTGCCCCGAGGGTATCGATATTTTCTTTGACAATGTGGGTGGCCAGACACTGGATATTGTTATGGGTCAATTGCGGGAGCAGGCGAGATTGGTGCTTTGCGGCGCGATTTCCCAATATGAATCTGCGGTAGAGCCACTGACCAATAGTTGGGAGCTGATTACCAAGCGGGCTCGGATGGAGGGATTTATGTTTTCTGATTATTTCGAACAGTTTCCGCAGATTGCGGAGGACTTACTCGGGCGCTTGCAGCGCGGCGAGATCAACAGCTTCGATGCGGTCTACGAAGGAATCGAGAGGACGCCTCGTGCCTTCTGCGACATGATGCACGGTGCCTCACGTGGCAAATGCTTGGTGACATTGGACTAAAAGATGCCGACACAACTGAATGAAGTACCCGAAGCGCTGCTGAGCGATTTTGACATTGTTGAAGACAGCGGATTGTTTGCTGACCCACAGCAGCGATTGCTGGACTCGTTGGTCAAAGACCCTCGAGACGTAGTGTATACGCCTCACAATGGCGGTCATTGGTTGGTGACTTCACATGAATTAGGCCGAGAGATCCTTAGCAACGCTGAACTCTTCGGCTCCTTCCCCATCGGTATCCCTGCAAACATGGCGCAGCGCCCTCGATTGATCCCGTTGGAGAGTGATGCTTCGGAGCACCGGCGATACCGAAGGCTGTTGTTGCCGATTTTTGAACCCACCGCGGTGGAGCGGTTGCGAGCGGGTGCTGAGACATTGGCCGCTGAAGTGCTTGACGAAGTGCTGCCGACGGGTGAATTTGATTTCCTCTGGAAAGTGGCCAAGCCAATTTCCATGGGTCTATTCGTGAGTCAGTTGGGGCTTGAACCAGAGCGCCTTGATGAGTTCTATGCCTGGGAGACAGGGTTCTATCGTGCGCCCTCCATGGAAGAGCGGGTAGCGTGTGGCGAGAAAATTGGCGGCTATTTGTTTGAGGTGGTTAGGCGCCATGTGGAGCAGCCGAGCGACGACATCGTAAGCATGTTGCTGGATGTCGAGGTCGAGGGAGAGAAGTTGGCGGTGGAGGAGGTGCACGCGATCTGCTACCTGCTGTTCCTCGCCAGTATCGATACGGTCGCCACCATGCTGAGCTTCATTATCCGGCATCTGGCCCGAGACAAAGTGCTATTTGAGAGCCTCAAAGCCGACCGCAACAAAATTGCCGATTCAGTCGATGAATTCCTGCGCATGCATGCGTTTATTAATCTCAATCGAATCTGTGAGCAAGACACTGAGTTTCACGGCGTGCAGTTCAGGGCGGGTGACAATATTGTCGTCCCCAGTTTTGTGACTGACCGAGACGAGCGGACGTTTGCAGATCCGGATACATTCAATCCGGCGCGTAGTAAAAAAGAGCGTAACCAACACCATGCTTTTGGCGCAGGAGCCCATAAGTGCATCGGTCTTCACGTAGCAAAGATGGAGGTAAGGGTCGTTTTGGAGGCTTTCTTTGATCGTGTTAGCTCGCTCGAACTGCTCTCCGAGGAGGCGGTAACAGGTCACGGCGGCACCACCATGGGTCTCGATACCATCCCCATAAAGGTGACCCTAGATTGATTGATCGTTGACACTCAGGCAAAAGGGCGACAAAGAAGAAGAGCCACGGTTGGGGGGAAACATGTCCGATCAAAATAAAATCTCGCGTCGGCAGGCGCTGGGTGCGGCGCTTGCAGGTAGCACCGTCGCTACGTTGCCAAGCGTTTCCGCGGCGGAGCGCCGCGATGCCCCGGCCTCGTGGGATCTTGAGGCTGACGTAATCTGTGTGGGCTCCGGTGCGGCGGCCCTGTCGGCCGCCTCGACGGCCACAGCTGGCGGAGCTTCGGTTCTGGTGCTTGAGAAGGCCGCTGCCACGGGCGGCACGACGGCAAAATCGGGCGCCGTCATCTGGATACCGAACCATTTCGGACTGAAGGCCAGAGGTATCGCCGATCCTCGGGAGGCCTGTATTCAATTTCTCAGCCGCTATGCGTTCCCCACGCTCTACGCGCCCGATGCGCCATATTTTGGCCTGTCTGAGTTCGACTACGATCGCATTGCCGCGTTTTATGACAACGGCTCCGAAGCCGTCGACTTCTTCCGCTCCGAGGGTATTTTCCAGCTCGCCGAATGGCGCATGTGGGGCCTCGATCAGCCCGCGGTAGATTATCTTGAGCATGTCCCCGAAAATCTGACGCCGATGGGGCGTCCGCTGGCCGCCGTGGACGAGGAAGGGACCTTTTGCTGGGGCATCGGGATGATCCAACAGATGATGTCGTTTTTGACCAAGCGTGGTGTGCCCATTTTGACGGAGCATGCCGTCAAGGAATTGCTGACTGATGAAACCGGTGCAGTGATCGGCGTGGTGGTTGAAACGCCCGAGGGGTTAAAACGGGCCAGAGGCCGCCAGGCGGTGATCGTTGCTACCGGGGGTTATGCGCACAACACCGACATGATTCAGCGCTATCAAGAGGTTTTTGCCTACGGGTCCTGTGCAATGCCTTCATCGCAGGGCGATTTCATCCCGCTCGCCAGCCGGGTAGGTGCTCAACTGGGTAACTTGCATGGGGCGTGGCGGTGCGGCGTTGTTTTGGAGCAGGCTCTCGAGAATCGCTCTGTGGGTACGGGACTTTTTGTCCCCCCTGGAGACTCGATTTTACTGGTGAATCGCTTCGGTCAGCGCTTCGTTAATGAGCACCGTAATTACAACGATCGCAGCCGCAGCCACGCGACGTTCGATCCCAATAGGGTCGAATTCCCCAACGAATTTCAGTTCATGATTTACGATCAAAGGGTTGTTGCCACTGTGGGCGAGCAAAACGGACAGCCTCCCATCAAACCGGAGGAAAGCTATGTGATCTCGGGTAAGACGATGTCGGATCTTGCCGACAACATCGTCGCGCGAGTCAAAACACTTGCCCCCCGACTCGGGGGCTACGAGTTAGACAAATCGTTTGCCCGCAATCTGGAAGCGGCGGTGCAAAGCTTCAATCAGTATGCGGTGGAAGGCCGCGACCCGGACTTCGGCCGCGGTGACTTGCCTTACGACAATGCATGGCAGCAGTTATGGGCGCTACCCACCTACACCGAAGCACACCCCGAAAATCCACATCCGAATCCGTCACTGCACCCCTTGTCGCCGGAGGGGCCATACCATGCCATTATCCTTGCGCCGGGCTTGCTGGATACCAATGGTGGACCGCTGACTGATTCATTCGCACGTGTGGTTGACAGAGACTTTCAGCCGATACCGGGACTCTACGGTGCCGGAAACTGTATTTGTGCGCCCAC
>CALKEI010000013.1 GCA_938085095.1 uncultured Luminiphilus sp.
CTAATTAAAAAAAATGTGCGCGTATTAAAAGAGCGCCCTATAGGACGGGAAATAAAAAGTGGCAATGCAGCTCGGGTTGTCACCTCTTGCGAACTTTTTTCCGAATGGCCTACTCATAGCGATTGATTCTTGGGTACCACCCAGTCAGCACCCAGTGGGTAGCTGCTACCCTCCAAGCGCGCCCACGCTGAATCAAAAACGCCCACTTTCGTTTATCAATAGGCGGCAAGTTGAAAGAAAAAGTTCCCAGTGACGCCGGCGGCGCCACATATAAGCCCCCTGCGTGCGAAAGCTGACACCGTCCCCTGCTTGACTTGACCCCACCGGGCAATTCCTTGATGGTCAGGTCTCGACATATTTCAGTAGCTAATCAGGCGCAGCGCTATGGAACTCCTCGACGGCACACTCAAGCTCGACACCTTCCTCACCGTGACATTGGGCATCGTGGTGCTCTTCATCGGAAAGCAACTCAACCAAGTGGTGCCGGCATTTCGCGAGTTCAGCATCCCCGAGCCCGTTACGGGAGGGCTGCTGGTGTGCATCCTGTTCACGCTGATTTATGCGGTTACAGGAGTCGGTGTGGAGTTCAACCTGGGGGCGCGTGACGTACTGCTGGTTTACTTCTTTACCACCATTGGCATCAACGCCAGCTTTAGCGACCTGTTGGGTGGAGGCAAGCCGCTACTCATTCTGTTGGCTGCCACCGTGATCTTCATGATCCTGCAGAACTTCACGGGCATTGGTGTCGCGACAGCCTTGGGCCTAGAGCCTGCGGTTGGCCTCTTGGGGGGCACCGTGTCACTGATTGGCGGTCACGGTACCTCGATCGCCTGGGCGCCCATCTTTGCCGAAAAATACGGCATCAGTGGCGCTGCCGAAATCGGTATTGCCTGCGCCACGTTTGGGCTGGTGTTAGCGAGCCTCATGGGCGGCCCGATCGCCAAATACCTGATAACCCGGCACGACCTCACACCTGAAGCGGAGGAAACGCTCGACATTGGTGTCAAGCAGGAGGACCGCGGCATCGATGTTCACTACATGGATGTGCTGGACGCCATTCTGTCGATCCATATTTGCGTGATCATCGGCGTGTTGCTCGATAAAGCGCTGGAAAACGCGGGGGTTCAGCTTCCCCTGTTTGTCAGCTGCCTGTTTGCCGGGATCCTGATGAGCAACCTGCGTCCAAAAGCGCTGCCGCGGATCACCGGCACCTCATGGCCGTCGCGAACACCCGCAATCGCCCTCATCGCCGATGTGTCACTGGGCACCTTCCTGGCCATGTCGCTCATGAGCATGAAGCTGTGGGAGCTGGTAAGTCTTGCTGGACCTTTAGTTCTGATTCTCGGTGCTCAAGTGTTAGTGGCCGCTATGTTCATTGTCTTTATCGTTTTCCGCGTTATGGGTAAGAATTATGAAGCAGCGGTAGTTTCTGCTGGTTTCGGCGGATTTTCGATGGGCGCCACACCGACCGCCATGGCCAACATGTCAGCCGTCACAAAGCGATACGGCGCGTGTCACCAGGCATTCATTATCGTGCCGCTGGTGGGCGCATTCTTTATTGATATCGCCAACGTCATCATTATTCAGCAGCTACTTTCCTGGATCGGATAAACCGTCACGAGCTTAAACAGAGCCATCGCGGGGTCAACGCACACAATGGAGCGCAGTAAGTGGCAGCGCGCGTTGATCATCGTCTCGCTGATCCTCGCCGGGGAGGCAATCTTTACCCTCCCCTATCACGTTACCCGTTTTTTTCGTCCGACTTTTTTGGAAGTTTTCGATCTCAGTGCCACCGAGCTCGGCGTCGCACAAAGTGCCTATGGATTCATCGCCATGGCGGCTTACTTTTTTGGCGGGCCGCTGGCTGATCGTTTTGAGCCGCGCAAACTGCTCGCTGGCTCTCTGTGGGCCACTGCGGTGGGCGGCCTCTATCTGGCAACCTTTCCGGATGTTACGGGAGTGATGTTGGTGTGGGGCTTTTTCGGGCTGACCAATATCCTGTTGTTTTGGGCAGCGCTCATCAAAGTGACACGCGCCTGGGGCGGAGAGAATCAGCAGGGGCTGGCCTACGGTCTGCTAGACGGCGGCAGAGGCTTACTGGCTGCGGTACTCGCCTCAGCGGGTGTCTTCGCCTTCTCAATCGCTTTTCCTTTAGGGTACGACGCGGCCACCCTGGATCAGAAAGCTGCGGTCTTGCGTGAGGTGATCTACGGCTACACGGGGGTCACGGCGGCTGTCGGCGTACTCGTCTGGTTCACGCTGCGTGGCTTGGACGATACGCAAGCTGACGCGCAAAGCCTCACCATGTCTGAATTCTTTGATCAGATAAAAAGTGTCATCCAGCTCAAAGTCGTCTGGCTTCAGGCAACTGTTCTGGTGTGCGCTTACACCAGCTACAAAGCATTTGATCAGTACGCGCTGTTCGCAGTGCGCGGGCACGGCATCGACGAGATTGATGCCGCCCAGATTGTGGCAGCAGGTGCCTGGACCCGCCCGATTGCCGCATTGGCACTGGGTCTGCTGGGTGACCGCTTTGGCATCTCGCGGATGGCTATGATCTGTTTTGTATTGCTCATTATCAGCCACTCGCTGTTCGCCTTTACTGGCAACGCGCTGGGAACCTTGTCCATGATTATGCTCAATACTCTGGTGACCGGTATCGCGATCTTTGGCCTTAGAGGCCTGTACTTCGGGTTACTGGAGGAAGGCCGGATACCGCTTGCCATCACCGGCACGGCAGTGGGATTGGTGTCGGTCATCGGCTACACCCCCGACGTCTATATCGCTGCGGTGGCCGGTTATTTGATTGACCAGAGCCCGGGCCTCGCCGGCTTCCAACATCTCTTCGCGCTGCTGCTGGGTTTTTCGGTCATCGGCGCAGTGGCGGCCATACTGTTTGAACGTCATGCGCGCACACACGCCGCCGGGCCAGGCGGTTAACCGGCGACAAAAAAGTACGTGGTCATACCCGCTGCTATCACGATAATAAAGCGGCGCACGACCGACTGCCTGACCACTCGAACAGCAGTGGCCGCACCATACCCGCCAATGAGCGTACCGGCCATGACAAGACAACCCTCGCGCCAGGCGATGATCTCGCCCGCACCAAAAATCACTATAGCCAACAGGGCCACCACCGCAGACGTGAGCAGCTTGAGCCCATTCATGAGGTGGATATCGTGGTACCCGGCCAGCGTGAGGTATCCGAGCAAGATGATCCCAAGGCCTGCATTGAAAAATCCGCCATAGGTGCAAACCGACAGCAGTAGCAGCGTCAGTAAGAGGCTGGCGACAGATGACAGCGATTTGCGCTCCGCAAACCGGCGATGCAAGAACACCTGCAGCGATTCACCCCAAATCAGCAAGACAGTTGCTAGGAGTAACAACCATGGGATGACCTGGCTAAAGGTTGCAGCGGGCGTTTGCAGGAGCAGCCAGGCGCCCACGCCGCCACCGGCTATCGCGCACAGCACTACCCGTGGCAGTTGCCGTCGATGTTTCCATAACTCCGTGCGGAATCCCGCTGCGCCACTCAAGTAGCCTGCGCAGGATGCAAACGTATTGGTGGCATTCGCAGTGATGGGAGGCACGCCGGCAGCAATCAACGCCGGGAAGGTGATGAAACTGCCGCCGCCCGCAACTGAGTTAATCACTCCGCCGACCAGCCCTGCAGAAAATAAGGCAATACCCTCAATCATGTCGCCTCCTGAGTGCGATACCCGCCTGCATTCTTCATTCGAAGCGACGACATACCCGCTAAAACGTTAGCAGCGCTGTACTGCGGTACATGATGACCGATTACTGTAATAATCGGGAAAAGAAAATGAAGGGCACACCATGCGGAGCAGTTTACTCAGTTGGGCAAAAGGCCTGTGCCTCGCATCTATGGTGCTTTGGATCCCGGCAGCGTACTCAGACAGTGCGCTTGAAATCGCTTTCCCCCACGTCTTTTTGGAAGGTATACCCTACGATCTCAAAGCAACCTCCCCCTCTCCGACCACTGATCAATCGCGGCAGAGCGTACCCACGCTTCGGGTCAATGACTCCCTGTATCCCGGGCAAGCGATCGATGGCCAGTGGCTCTTTGCCGACGTGACCGTAAGTGGCACCGGCACCGCTCAGACGAGTCTGGAAATGACCGGCCAGGTGCTTCATTCAGAGCAGGTGCCGGTAATCCCCGCATGGGTCTCGATACTGCCTCCTCTTGTTGCCATTGGCATGGCGTTGCTGATCCGCAGCGTGCTCCCCGCCCTGATGCTCGGCTTGTGGCTGGGCGCTTGGGCGCTAGAGGGCTTGAGCGCTGAGGGATTTGTCATTGGGCTGTTCACGAGTTTCGAGGTCTATGTGGCAAACGCTGTTGCCGACTATGACCACGCAACCATCATGCTGTTCACCTTCATGATTGCCGGCATGGTGGGTGTGATCTCGCGCAATGGCGGTATGCGGGGGATCGTTGAGTGGATTATCACGGGCGCCAACACCGCCAAGCGTGGTCAGCTTGCGGTGTGGTCGCTGGGCCTGGTGATTTTTTTCGATGACTATTCCAATACTCTGGTCGTGGGCAATACCAGCCGCTCGATAACGGACCGACTGCGGATTTCTCGAGAAAAGCTGGCCTATCTGGTGGACTCCACCGCGGCGCCTCTCGCCACCGTGGCGCTGGTAACCACCTGGATCGGCTATCAAGTCAGTCTGATCGGCGACGCTATTGCGCCGCTCGATGGTTTGCAGATGAGCGCCTACAGTATTTTTCTGAATTCCATTCTTTACAGTTTCTACCCCTTTATGGCGATCTTGCTGGTCTTGCTGGTAATTACCACGGGCCGGGAGTTCGGACCAATGCTCGCCGCGGAACGGCGCGCCCGATCAACCGGTGTGACGGCACCCCCCGTGAAATCAACCGTTGGGCAGGATGACGAAGCCGCACTCGCCATGAAAGACGGCGTACCCCCGCGCGCACTGAACGCGCTCATCCCCGTGGCCGTCATGGTGTTGGGCATTCTGGTAGGTCTCTATATTACCGGTGAAGGGGACACCATCAGTGAGATCGTCGGCTCAGCCAATTCCTATCGTGCGCTGATGTGGGCGTCGCTGATGTCCGCCTTTACGGCGATTATCATGACGGTGGCACAGCGGCTGCTTACGCTTGATGAAATTGTGGATGCCTGGGTGTCGGGCGCGCGCTTTACGTTCCTTGCCATGATTATTCTGGTGCTCGCCTGGTCGATGTCAGAAATCAGTCGAGAGCTCCACACCGCCGATTTCCTGATTGCGATTCTGGGCGATAGCCTTCCGGCTTCCGCGCTACCCGCCACCGTCTTTGTACTGGCTGCTTTTACCGCCTTTTCGACCGGGAGCAGCTGGGGCGCGATGGGCATTCTGTTGCCGCTGGTGGTGCCGCTGTGCTGGGCCATTATGGGCCATCAGGGCCTTGGCTCAGAAGAGGACTACTTTATTCTGTACTCGTCGGTCTCTGGCGTGCTGGCGGGCGCGGTATGGGGAGATCACTGTTCGCCCATTTCCGACACCACGGTCTTGTCCTCTCTTTCAGCAGGCTGCGATCACGTCGAGCACGTGCGCACGCAATTGCCCTACGCCATGCTGGCGGGTGCAGCTGCGCTGGGATTCGGCACCGTACCGACCAGCTTCGGCCTGCCCTGGTGGGTAGGCATGCTGGGTGCAGCTGCCGTCACGGTCGTGGGACTCAGAATACTGGGGCAACCTGTTGAGGACTATCATCCTAGCTGACCCTATCGCGACCTAGTATGAGCGTCTGATAGGAGTTTGTTTCGCCCGCTGGCGTTCGTATACTGCGCGCTGATGGGGGGCACTCCGCTCCTCAGGCTCGCTGTGATCGGATAACCCGACGGAGTGCCTGATCAAGATGGTCTTTACGCATGACAACCTGGACTTTTAAAACTGCTGCCGGGCGGCGCTGGCACACCGGGGCTATTTTGTACTCTCTCGCTGCCTATGCGGCGGGCTGGTGGCTGCTATTCAGCGGTGGCTGGGCAGGGCTAGTCCCTGGGGTCATCCTGCTCGGGCACGCCATGATCATTGCCGCCTACATGATCCACGAGTGCGCCCACAACACCATCTTTACCGTCAATCGACACAACCAGCAGCTCGGGAGCTGTCTGGGGTGGGTCTGCGGCGCTTGCTATGGCACGGTAGAGGACATTCGCACCAAGCATTTTCGACATCACGTCGAGAACGATGATGTCGTGTGGTTTGACTACGAGGCATTTTTTAAACAGCACCCTTTGGTCTATCAAGTCACTATTTTTCTGGAGTGGTGCTTCATCCCGGCGCACTGCATTCTGATGCATACCATCATGGTGTTCACCGCCTTTATCATCCCCCAGCGCCGCAACCAAATGCCGCGCAACATAACGGTCATTTTGATCCGCTTTAGTCTGCTTGGCGCTCTGGCCTGGTTCGCACCGCTCGCACTTGCCGGTTACCTGATTGCCTATATGCTGATGATTATTGTGCTGCGCTTCGTGGATGGCCTCGAGCACGACTATCCATATCGCACCAACCTCTATACGGAGGAAGTGTCTGAACACAAAGGCGACCTCGCTTGGGAGCAAGAGCACACCTTTAGCCCTATCCTGTCCTGGCGATACGAATGGGTTAACTGGTTGATTCTGAACTTTGGTTATCACAATGCGCACCACGCCAAACCCACTACTCCCTGGTTCGAACTTCCGGCGCTTCACCGTGAGATGTTTGGCACGGACCCTGACACCGTGATTCGACTCTGGCCGCAGCTGGTGATGTATGTACGCTATCGGCGGTACCGAATTTTTCACGACGCACCGGGACTCGAATCGGCTTCGGGCAAGGACTTTTTACGCGCCGCCCAATCCGCGCGACTTACCGGCGGCAACGCCGCCTCGTTTCTGACCTCGTTCTGATCGCGCGGCGATGGCCCACACCCTCGATATCTACCAGTCGCTGTGGGCGATGGAGCAACGGATTCCCGGACAAACGGAGGAGTCGACCGAGCAGCATTTGATGCGCATCGCTGAGGCCGGCTACGTCGGCGCCTGCATCGATCCCAACGTCTCCGAGATCGATGACTGCCTGAAGCTCAAAACGACGTTTGAGGCATTAAATCTGAAGTGCATGGTGAATGCGTTCCCCCACGACGTCGCGTCACTCGGGCCACTCCTCGATATGGCCCGTGAAATGAACGCAACCCAAGTCAACGTCATCGGTGGTGTCATGCCACTCACTCCGGCCGAAGCGGTGCCTGTGATCGATACCTGGCTTGCAATGGCGGAGCACTACCCCTTTCCGCTGCTCCTTGAAACCCATCGCAATGGCACACTGAATGATCTGTTTTTTACACTGGAGGTGTTGGAGGCGGCGCCGGATCTCCGGCTATGTGCGGATCTGTCGCACTTTGTGGTGGACCGCGAGTTACAGTTACCGTTGAGCGATACCGACCGGCGGTATTTCTCGACTATTCTCGAACGATCGGATTCATTTCAGGGGCGCATCTCTAATAATCAACAAATACAGATCGCCCTCGATTTTCCTCAGCACAGCGCCTGGGTAGCGCAGTACCAAACGTGGTGGGAACAAGGTTTTAAAGGGTGGCGTGACCGGCAATCTGGGGATGCAACGCTCAGCTTCTTGGTTGAACTGGGTCCACCCGCTTATGCCATTACCGGCGCGGATCAGCGCGAGTTGTCAGATCGCTGGCAGGAAGGATTACAAATCCGCGAATGGGTACAAGCAATATGGGCCGATCTTGCCGACGCAGACAGGTCGGCCTAACCCTGCGCAGGCACCCATCAGGCCGCTAACACGTCCTCGATAATACCCAATGCCTCTTCGACTTCGCCCAGCGTGTTGTAATGGCCGAGGCCCAGACGCACCACCCCTTCTTGAGGGTCCAAAGCCAATGCTTTGGCCACTTCAAAGGCGTAGTTGTCGCCCCAATGGCAGTACACCCCTGCAGACGAGAGCTGCCGCGCGATCCCGCTAGCGGTATGCCGATCATGGGTAAAAGAGAACGTGGCAACACGATTTGCCATGGTGCTGGCCCCTTGAATCGAGAGCCCCTTGATGCCGTTCAACCCGGACAAGAGGGTTTCGGCAAGGGCGTCTTCATGAGCGCCCATCGCCGCATAGGCCCCAACAAATTGCTGTCGACGATCGCCAGTTGCTCCCGTCTCCGCTGCTAA
>CALKEI010000014.1 GCA_938085095.1 uncultured Luminiphilus sp.
TTGGCCGACATGGACGGCATTGAGGACGTATCGATGGCACACCTCAATACCGCACTGTCGCTGCGGGAGACGCCGACCGAGATCGGCGGGGTACATCGTTAGCGGCTGCCGTCGACCATGAAGTCGACCGCCAGCCGAATTTCATCATCAGAGCAATCCGCACATCCGCCCCGGGCGATCATGCCGGTACCGGCAACGCCATTGATGCCGCTGTCGTACAACACGTCCATTCCCTTGGCGATACGATCGGTCCAGGCCAGCTGATCACCCACCTTAGGCGCGCCGGCAATGCCGGCCGAATGACAGGCCATGCAGGCGGCGTTATAGACGTCTTCGCCAGAACGACCGGCATTGGTCGCCATGGCGTCGCCACCACCACACGCCTCGCCCTGCACACACACCTCATAAAAAGGCTGAATACGTGCTTCGATATCTGCCCGCTGCTGGTCGGTAAGGTCAAGGGCGACGACCGCCATCGGGGCCAGCAAAAGGATAACGATAAAGCGCATGGTGAAATCTCCTGTCAATGGGGAGCGGAGTATAGCGGTTGCGAAAACGATCGAAAACACAGCATTGTGAGTCGCTTCCCCCCGCTATACTGCCAGCCCCGTCTTGGAGAACGCCTGTCATGAAACTCTATACCTTTGACGCCGCACCCAATCCAGCCCGCCTCGGCATGTTCATGCAATACAAAGGCATCACGCTGGATACGGTGCAAATTGATCTGGGCTCGCAAGAGCAACTCTCGGACGCCTACCGCGCAATGGTTCCGGAAGCCACGGTACCCGCTCTGATCCTCGATGACGGCACTGTGCTGTGCGCGGTCATTGCGATTGTTCACTACCTCGAGGAACACTTCCCGGATAAACCACTGCTGGGCCGGACTCCGGAAGAACGCGCCCGTGTGCTCAACTGGAACCACCGGTTATTCGGCGACATCTTTGGTGCAGCAGCGGATGCATTCCGCAATGGGCATCCAAACTATGTCGACCGTGCTCTGCCCGGCCCCGACAACGTAGCGCAGCTACCGGAGCTGGTTGAGCGGGGTCGCATGCGCCTTGCACAAGGCTTCGCCATGCTCAATGAGGCGCTTGAGGACAACCCGTTTCTCGCAGGGGAACACTTCTCTTTCGCGGATATCGACTTACTGGCCGCCATCGATTTTGCCAAATGGGGGGCACGAGTGACGCCTGACGAATCGCTGGAATACCTGCATCGGTGGCGTGCAGAGGCCAAAACCGCACTGACTGGCTGACGATGCGCTGGAAGCTGTTGGCCTGTGTACTGGCACTGGCGGGTTGTGATGACACCGCCAACGGTCCTGATCATCTGTCGGAATACCTGAACCGCTTATCGACAGTAACGGGGATGCCTCTCACCAGCGCCGCACCCTTTCCGCCGGAGCTCGATCTGCCAGAAGCGACGAGCACCGCGTTGCCCGCAGCGAACCAGATCGACCTCATTGATTTCCTATCGCTGTCGGGCTGTGAGTTGCAGATTAATCTGGGGCGCCGCAATACGCAGTTGGGGCGCACTGCCGCACCCTCCCAGCGATTACTGCTGGATCTTGAATTCATGGAATTGGCGCCGGCCTGTATCGCACTATTGCGTGATCGCGGCGACAGAGAACTGGCCGATTTATTGCATCAAGCAAGCCTTGAGCGAAGGAGCTCACTTCCCCTGTCCACTCTTCAAGCCGTGCTGATGGGGCCCGAATGGCAGGCGTTTTGGCAGCGCCCCACGGCACTGGAGGCCTACCCTACCCAAACCAACAGTCTGATCATTGCGTCACTGACCCGTCTGGGCAATCTCGTGACAAGCTGGCTCGGGGGAAGCTGGGCGGCCAGCAATCGCGAATTTGAATTGCTGCTCAGTGATCTGCGGGTGGGAGACGGCGGCGCTTTACTGCTCTCGCACTATGTTGTCGCGCGAGATCTGGCTCGCGCTAATCAACTGCTTGAAGCAGCGCGGGTGGCGGCGCCCTTGTGTCCCTTCGGACAGCCGACCGCGCGCTCAAACGCACTGAATCGTGTCGTCACACAATTTTTTGTGGGGCAAGTCCAGCCGTGGCTGGTGAGATTGCGTCAGCGCAAAGAAGCGCTGCACCCGCCGATCAAGGCGCTCGAAGCGCCTTTGGGAGGCGTGCTACCCACAGACTACATCAAGTGGGCGATGCAACGTGATCAGCTACTGGGTGAGCAGACGCAGGTCATCAAAACCCACGTTCAGACCATTCAGCGCATCCTGAGCGGATGCCGTGAGTCCTGACTCGAGCACTCTGCCAAAATGGACAAGCCAGCCAGTGCAATAAGCGGGCGTCATTTCCCCCGCCGGGGGTATTCGCCATGCCGCCGCTCCGAACCAACAGTCGTGACCGGCACTGGCACATAGAGCCAAGCCTGCTACATTAGGCAACATTGACCCGATGTTTTTGGAGATTGTTTTGAAGCCCATACGTTTTGTTCTCATCACACTCGTCGCCCTGACGCTATCCGCCTGCGCCACAAAGCCCCCAGAACCCGTGGTGGACTTTGCACCTGAATACAATTTCAGCGAACTCAAGACCGTTGGGTTTTACGCGATGAGTGGTGAGGTGACCGGCAATAACCCTACCGAGTTAACCGATTTCCAAAGAGATCGCATTGATGCAGCGCTTAAGTCCGCCCTCGAAGCGAAAGGTTTCGTCTTCGTGGAGCGAACGGCAGACGCTGACCTCTTGCTGACTTGGCACCTCAACCTCATGGAGAAGACCGACGTTAAGACCTATAACAATCCCTCTTACGGCATGTCTGCCGGATACAGCCGCTACAATCGTTATGCCATGTACAACTGCTACAACTGCATGAATCAGACCGATGTGCGGGTCAGCGAGTACACACAGGGGACGTTTATTATTGACATGGTTGACCCCGTAGCAAATGCGTCTGTCTGGCGCAGCGTGACACAGTCGAAATTGAAGGAAGACACTATCCGCGATCAGGCGGCCCTCGATAGCGCCGCTGCCCGAGTGTTGGGGGCATTCCCCCCCGGTGTGGCGCCCGCAACACCCTGATCTTTCGGCACAATAACAAGGAGTCAATAAGCGCCGCGGCTCACCCTATGGTGGTGGCCATCGCGCTCCTCATCCTTAGGACCACAGAGACCGAGCGCTCCCCCAAATGGGGAGCTTGAGGCCACAAGCCATGCCACCTACTCTAGTCGCACTGTAGCGAGGTGGCCCTCATGAAAGTGATCTCAAGCAAAGCACTACCCAGTCCTTGCCCACTGCCCGGACGCGAGCCTCGAATGACCTGTATTGGCCTTGTTCAGACGCGCTGGCACGAATCGGCAGCGATGCACGCCGAGCAGATACGCGATGGCGTTAGCGCCTGTGCGACTGCCGGTGCCAATGTCGTGTTTTTGCCTGAATTGACGCTTGACCGGTATCCCGCCGATACGACTCCTGATGGTCCGGCCGATACGTCGGCAGAGGCGCTGGAAGAAGGTCCGAGCCTGAAACTGGCCAGAGAGCTGGCGCGCGAGTGTGACGTGCATGTGCAGATATCACTGTTTGAACGCTCGGGAGCCGCCGATCAGCGCGGCCTTAACACCTCTGTCATCGTCGCGCCCAACGGAGAGACTGTTGGCCGCACGCGAAAGCTTCATATTCCGGTTACCGAGGGATACTTCGAGGACCACTATTTTGCAGAAGGCCCGGCTGATGACCCCTATCCTGTGCACAAACTGGCTTTAGACGGACAGGATCTTAAGGTCGGTAACCCCACCTGCTGGGATGAGTGGTTTCCGGAAGTAGCGCGATGCTATGCGCTGGCAGGCGCGGATTTACTCTGCTACCCCACCGCCATAGGCTCCGAGCCAGACTATCCCGATTTCGATACCGCCCCGCTCCTGCGGCGCGTTGTCGTGGGCCACGCGACAGCCAATGGCGTATTCATCGCACTCCCGAATCGCTTCGGCTCCGAGGGACTGCTGAACTTTTACGGCACTAGCTGCCTGATTGACCCATTTGGCAGAGTGCTGGTTGACGCGCCGCGGGACGAGGCTGTCGCGTTAGTCGCTGAAATTGACCTTGGACAACGCGACGACTGGCTGACCCTGTTTCCTTTTTTTGCGACGCGAAGGCCTGATACCTATAGCGCATTGACTCAGGACAAAGTGAATCTTCGACAAGCGAATGGCGAGGCGCAGGACGGGGGCATTCCCGGCATCGCGCCATGAACGCATCACGCAGCATGCCGCCGGAATGGAGCCCTCATGACGCAACCTGGATGGGCTTTCCACGCGACAGCTACGCGGAATCGGGTCTGACGCGAGACACTGTGCAACAGGCCTGGGCACTGATTGCCAACACCATCAGTGAATATGAACCGCTGCGCATGCTGTGCCATCCCGACGACCTGCTTACCGCCAAAAAACAGCTCTCTGAAGCCATCGAACTGATCCCCGCTGCATTGAATGATGCCTGGCTTCGAGACATTGGCCCGACCTTCGTTATCGATGACGGTGCCCTCTTAGCGATTGATTGGCAGTTCAATGGCTGGGGTCAAAACACCGAGTTCGAGTGGGGTCACGATGACACCATTGGAGCCCGCATTGCACAGTGGTTGGATATTCCGGTTGAACGCGCCGCCATTGTCAACGAGGGAGGCGGTCTCCACGTAAATGGTCACGGCACGGTGCTACTGACCGACACGGTGCAACTCGATCCGGACCGCAACCCCGGCCACGATCGCGACAGCATTGCCTTGCAGGTGCATCACGCTCTGGGCACCCATCGCGCCATCTGGCTGTCTAAGGGGTTATGGCGGGACAATTTTCTCAATGGCACCAAGGGTCATGTCGATATCGTCGCTTGCTTCGCACCGGACGGTCGCCTGTTGCTGCACCGACAAACTGACGAGGCGCATCCTGATCACCCGTTATGGGACGAGCTGTCGAGACAATTTTCGGAGGAAGGGATTGACGTCATAGCCCTCCCGGCGCCCAGCACGCTAAAAGATAATCGCGACTGGGTCGATTACAGCTATATCAATCACTATGTTTGCAATGGGGCCGTACTATGCCCGGGTTTCGGCGATCGCGCTGATGACGCGGCACGGGAGATCCTCAGCGAGGCTTACCCGAATCGCGATGTTGTCGTACTGGAAGGCAGGGAGCTATTTGCCATGGGCGGCGGCATTCACTGTATTACCCAGCAACAGCCGCGCCAAATCGCCTAAATCCCTCTATACTCCGCGGTCCGTCAACGCACCGGTAACTGAGCAGACCTACGGCCAACCATGTTCACCTACATCAACCCTGACATCCGCGAGCGCCTGATTCGAGACGGCAAGTTGTTCCGCATTAATAGCGACGGAGCAACGGTCGACATGGCCGAGATCCCGGAGACTGGCTTACACCTCAACCTCATGGGACCGATTCCGCTTCCCCTAGCGCGAGGCCATCGTCACCCCACCGTCAAGTGGTACGCCAGCGTGCGCAGCTCAGAGCTCACCGAAGTCGAGCACCTCGCCAGCACCCTGCGTGAGCAAGGCGGACAACACCTCTTTTCGCACCTCGCTTCCAGCATGGCTGTAAACAGTGTGCTGGTCATCGGAGAGCCCGAAAAAAGCAATCAACCCCTAGTTCGGGTGCATTCAAGCTGTCTGACAGGCGATGTGCTGGGTTCCAAACGCTGCGAGTGTGGCCCGCAGCTTGAATCAGCGTTAGATCGCATTGCTGATGATCCCGAAGGGGGCTATCTCATCTACATGGCCGGTCACGAAGGACGCGGAATCGGATTATGGGCCAAAGCCGCTACCTACCTGCTGCAGGACGCGGGTGAAAATACCTATCAGGCCAACCGTTCATTGGGGCTCCCCGATGACTCCCGGGATTTTTCCGACGCAGCTGCGCTACTCAAATATTTCGGCGAGGGGAGGCATCTGCGACTCCTCACCAATAACCCTAAAAAGCAGGAAGATCTCACGGCACTGGGTGTGCCCCACATCGAACGGGTCAAACATGTCTGCGGTGTGGATGACCACAACCTGCAGTATTTGAAAGCCAAACGAGACTGGGGCCACAAACTGGCCGAAGATGACCTATCGACTCATGACTGAACGCAACGGGCGAGCGCTGCTTAGTCGGTAGGCCTCTCGATCGAGACCGCTCAGTTCAACCACTCCGGAAGGGGCTGGCTCCCCAGTGGGAGTTCCATGCTGTTGTCGGCGGCACGCTGGGGGTGGCCTACCATTTCGTCATAAGCGCTGCGCTGTCTTAAATAGAACTCGCAGGTCACTGCTTTGCGCAGCGTTCGCTGCATCTCGAGCAGATTGCGGGTTTTCAGCACCTTGCCTTGCCGGTCGGCAATCACGTGTTCCTGATCGGCGATTCGAACATGAGCGATATAAAGGCTCAGATCGACCGATTCAATCACCACAGCGGCCACGTCAAGCTTGCCGAGGTCGTCTACCGACACTTTCATTGCACTCTCATACCTCTGACTTCGCTCGTTGATCCGCCGTTACACCGCCGCAAGATCCACTTTTTAGGTGGCGCCATAAGAGCTACGATTTCTCTGGCATACCGGTTTACTCTGCATGAGAACAGCTCCGATTAACGGAGACAAAACCCCAACAGAGACCTCAGAAGAATGAGCAAGACGCTAGAGACCATCACTTTTTCCCGTGCTGGGGAGGCGATCGCCACTCTGCCTCGGTGCAGTGGTGTCTACCGATTTTATGACGCGGAAGGCTCGCTGTTATATATCGGGAAAAGCGTCGATATCCACAGCAGGGTTACGCAGCACCTGAACGAGGGTCGAAAGCCCGGCAGACACCAGCGACTGATGTCCCAGGTCAGCCGCATCGACTGCCAGCTCACCGCAGGGGAGATTGGGGCCTTGCTGGTCGAGAATGCCGCCATTAAGGCAGAGGTGCCACTTTTTAATCGGCGTCAGCGCCGACTGCGGCGTCTCTGGACCATCACACTCCAGCCATCGGAAGCGGGCTTTCTCAGGCCGACCGCTATCGATTTCGCACCGACAGGACTGCGCGAAACCGACACATTCGGTTTGTTCGCCAACAAACATCGAGTCACCGCATCAATTCAGAATCTGGCTAGAGATCATGCCCTATGCCTGCGCGTAATGGGCTTCGATAAAGGCAACGGAGCCTGCTTTCAACATCAGCTGGGGCGCTGTGACGGCGCCTGCGCAGGAGAAGAAAGCGCCGCGTCACACAATGCCCGCTTGCTTGAACAGCTCGATCGACAGCGCATCGCAGCCTGGCCTTTTTCAGGGCCGCTGTTGCTGGCGGAGAAGACGATTCACCCAGAAGATGGCCAACCGGAGCAGCAGTATCATCTGGTCGATCAATGGGCCTGGCACGGCTGTTTCAGTTCACCCGCCGAAGCGCTGCAACCTTTGGCGCACTCGGCGGCGATCGCCTTCGATCGCGACGCTTACCGACTCATCTACAGCGCGCTCTTCCGGGGTCGCGTGGCCTTGCATGATGCGGTCACGCAAGAGCCACTGGTGAACCCACTGCTGGCAACGAGGCAGCCAACCTCATGAATGTCGTCTGGTTCAAACGAGATCTGCGACTGACTGACCACGCACCGCTCGCCGCGGCACTAGCGCGTGGCGAACCGCTGATTCTTCTCTATATCGTTGACTCATCACTGCTGAGAGACCCCCACTATCGAGGCCGACACTGGCATTTTATCTCCCAATCTCTGCAGGCGATGAACGAGCAGTTGGCATTGCTTGGCGCTTACATTGAGGTGCTAGAGGGCGAGCCCGCCACGCTGCTTCAGGCATTGCACGAGCATACCCCTATCAAAGATCTCTTCAGCTACGAAGAAACCGGTTTAGGGGTGACCTTCGACCGGGACCAGAAAGTGGCCGCATTCTGCGCGAGCCTGGGCATCGAGTGGCACGAGTTTCAGACCAACGGTGTGCAGCGTGGGCGTCAGGATCGGAGGGGTTGGAACCGCGCGTGGCATCAGGTGATGGGCGAGATGGAGGCCGAAATTGACCTCCGTAGCGTGGCGGCGTTGTCCCAACCTGTCCCAGCGGCCTTAGCCGGCATGCGTTGCAAGCGGTTAGTGGGCTGGCAGGCAAAAAATGCTGCCTTTCAGCCCGGCGGCTCCCCCGCAGCCCACGCCGTGCTCGACAGTTTTCTCCAGCAACGGGGCCACGGCTACCAGCGACACATTTCTAAACCCGCGACCAGTCGGGTGCACTGTTCGAGGCTGTCTCCGTATCTCGCGTGGGGAAACTTGAGCTTACGGCAGGCATATCAAGCCCTTAAACGCCGGCAGCGTCAGGATGGCTGGCGCCGGGCGCTGTCTGCATTTGAGTCACGGCTTCACTGGCACTGCCACTTTATCCAGAAGTTCGAGATGGAGTGCCGGATGGAATTTGAGGACCTCAATCGGGGCTATCTGGCTCATCCACGACATCACGACCCCGAGCATCTGGGGGCATGGCGAGAAGGGCGGACCGGCTACCCGCTGATTGACGCCTGCATGCGCTGTCTATTGCAGACCGGCTATATCAACTTCCGATCCCGGGCCATGGTGGTGTCTTTTCTCACCCATCACCTGTGGCAGGATTGGCGTCTGGGCGCCGCGTGGCTTGGCTCATTATTTCTCGACTTCGAGCCGGGCATTCATTACCCGCAGATGCAGATGCAGGCGGGCGTAACCGGCATCAACACCATTCGGATCTACAATCCGGTTAAACAGTCATTGGACCACGATCCCGAAGGTACCTATATCCTTCAGTGGGTGCCCGAGCTGGCGGGATTGCCCACGCCCTTGCTGCATCAACCCTGGTTGCGCTCGCCTATGGAGCGACAGTTACACCCGGTTGACTATCCCGATCCCATCGTGGACCTGAAAATCTCTTACCAGTTTGCCAAAGAGACACTCTGGAAGCTCAAGTCCAATGAAGGGGTCCGTCAAGAGAGGGATCGAATCCTTGGTCGGCATGTGGAGCGACGCACCGCAACCTAAAAGGTTCCACAACGAGATGGCTTTGCTATGCTGAGGCTGAGCGGAAACCTCGGGAGAAAGGAAGATGCTGGTGATTCTGTGGATTGCAGGCGGTTTGGTAGCAGTCGTTGCGTTGGCGATGCTGCTATTGCCCATGTTTGTTGATGAGCAGGCGCTGCTCGACATGGCCCAGGCCCAAGTGAAAAACCAGACCGGCGGAGAGCTGGTCGTAGAGGGTGAGACTGAGCTGAGCTTTTTCCCGCGCTTCGGGCTGCGGATCGAGAGCACTTCACTCGATCTTCCTGCCCGAACAGAATACGATCCAAGCATCAGCGCTTCTATCGACGAACTCGATGTCGGGCTGTCACTGCTGCCTTTGCTCAGCGGCAATATCGACATTGGCACCATTGTGATCGCCGGTGTAACCGCCGACATTACTGAGCCTCAGGCGCTGCCACCTGCACCTGAACCACGACCGATCATGAGCGATCGAGAGTGGGAAAAACGAGGTGAACTCATTCGACAGAGCAAGGAGCAGGAGCGTCAGCGACTGCTATCGGAAAACGCTGGCATCTCTGGCTTCGCGGTCCTCGCCGAGGCGATACAGATACAAGACATTACCCTGATCCAGCGCACTCGAGACGGCGAGCTCAGTAACGATATTCGCATCGAGTACTTAACGCTGACGGAGGTCAATACTCGTAATGAGCCCATGCGACTCGAAGGCGCTCTTACCGTTTTGGGTGATGGGTCTACCGCACCCCTCGCTATTGCGTTGGACGGGTCGATCCGCGTTGCCGCTGACTTCAGCAGAATCGACATTGAAAATCTAGAAACCAATGTGGCGGGCGCACTCACCCAGCCGGTTGAGAGCGTGCTAAATGGTGCGTTTATTGTCTCACCCGCCAAAGCAGACTTTACGCTTAATGCGACGATTCCCGGTGGTGATGTGGCGGGACAATTGATCTGGTCGGCCCTGGAGAGTCCGGAAATCAAGCTGGATATCACGACGGCCCGGCTCGATGTAGACCAGATTCAACCCGCGCCGCTCCCTGCATCAAGCCCATCAGCCGCGCCGGCCAGCGATACTCCGCCCCCTCCGGCATCTGCCCCCGTTGATTCCGATTCGGGAACCCCTGTTCCCGTGCCCTTGCCAGTCGGACCACTGCGTGACCTCGATCTCGAAATGCGCATCGCTGCAGAGGCGCTGATCGCCGGAGGGCAATCGATAAGCGACGCTCAAGTCTTCCTGCGCGTGCGCGACGGGGTAGCGCATATCGACTACGTGCGGGGTGTGCTGCATCAAGGGCAGCTCGATACCCGTATGATGTTGAACGCCCGACGTCCGGTGGTCGAAGTTGAGGTCGAAGGCGGTCTCAAAGGGGTCAATATGGACCTGTTGCTGGCCAGCGTGGGAAACACCGATGCAGCAACGGGCCGGATTGAAATGGGCTGGGACATCGAGACTGCCGGCGTCACTAGCGAGGATCTGATCGCCGCTCTAGACGGTGACATCAGTGCAGGCGGACAAGATCTAGTATTGCAGAAAGTATCGGTGCAAGGCCTTGTCTGCAGCGCCACGGCAATCGTTAATAAGATTCCGCCGATTGCAGGTTTACCCACGAATACACCCATCACTGATCTTTCCCTGGCGGTCGACTTTGATGAAGGTGTGGGGGATATCGAAAAACTGCGTTTCTCTACACCGGGCATAATCATGAAAGGCTCAGGTGACATCGATCTCGCATCCATGGATTTCGGTTTCCGTATGGAAGGGCAAGTGAATAACGAGATCACACAGGTGAGCCCCCTATGTGTCATCGATCAGCGCTATGCGGGTGTCGATTGGCCCGTTGTCTGCTCGGGTAATCTGGTCTCAGAGAGCGGCGCCGCTTGCACAGTCGATGTGGCGAGCATTGCGGAGCAGATTCTGAAGAACGAGGCTCAACAGCAAATGCAGGATACGATCGAAGAGAAGGCCGGTTCGTTCATCAAAAAACTTTTCGGTGACTGATGCCGCTGTGTGTTTCGGGAAAAAACAATGACCACCGGCTTTGATCATTCCTATGCCCGGTTAGGTGCGGCCTTCAGCACCTCTCAGCCACCTGACC
>CALKEI010000015.1 GCA_938085095.1 uncultured Luminiphilus sp.
AAATGGCCAATCTCATGAGCGGTGGTGGTGTCGGTACAGTAGGTGTCTCCCGGCGCTTTGTCGATCGGCAGCCACTGCACTACTGTCGTATAAGCGGCTCGATAAGGGGCGCCATCCTGAACGCCCACGGGCGCTATTCCGCAGGCATCGTCTTCCTCGGGAATATTCTCCCGCAACGTCACCACCAGATCCGCATCATAGAAGCTGCGGTCGCTCTCGATATCCGCAAAAGGCCCTTCGGCATCAAACATCAGATCGAGCACTTCTTCCTGCAGCAAGGCCGGATCGATTTCTAGGGGTTTAACGGCCACCACATTAGCTTGAAGGGAGATCTGACTGTCGATCATTGCTTGGTTGGTAATCTCAGTCACCAAATCGGCAATCGCTTCGGGGGTTTCCATGCCAGCCTCATGGTAAAAAAGGAGATCCACCGTGGCCGTACCGGAAGCGAACGCGGGGTAGTGAATACTCTCTTCAGAGAGGTCCTTAAGCGTGGCGCGTTCCATTCGCTTAACCCCAAACTCGAGGTCGGAAGAGCGCTCACCTTTATTCAAGCGCGGGAGCCGCGCAGCCCCCCGATCAGCAGGCCGCGCTAAGTGCGGATCGGCGTAGTGCCAGACAATCTCCCCCGCCTCCTGTACCAATCGGTAGACACTGCCGCCATCGCGCAATGAGCCTTGCAGCTGGCCATCAGACGTCACCACCATCGTCAACCGTGCACCCGCTTCGTTAAGCCCTCGGATCACTCTGTTGCCTTGGTTTGACCTGCTTGCCGATTCGACCCGGAACTCATAGTCATCGCCAAATTCAGAGCGCAGGTTGAGCCTGTCGCCGGTGCGCGCATTGAGTTGCTTGACTGAGGTAATCCGCAGCGGCACTTGATCTGCCTGGGTGAGCTGCAGCGTCAACCGGTCACCTGCCGAGAGGGCGGGGAAATCCAGCGCCAACAGGGCCAACAACAACATAAGGCGAAACAATCCGCTTTGCGGGCCTGTTTTGAGAGGAGAAAGATCCATTTTCAAAAACCTCTGATCTACTTTTCTGAAAAGGGGTATAACATCCCTTCAGCGCGGTTTGAAGGATAGCGCCATGGTATTCGAACCTACTCTTTACGCGATTTATGACGCGGACGGCTCCATTTTGGGCGAACTGCGCTACATAAGAGACAAGTTCATAGGCAAAGCGGCGTGTGCGCTATGCGACCTGACTCATGGTTGGAGCCCAATGGGAAGGTCAGCCTGGCGGCAACGAAACGGGATCACCGCATCTCTTATCTGGCTGCACCGCGACGAGCTACCTGAACACGCATTGCGCCAGGTTAGCGGGCGGCTGCCATGCATCGCCATGGACCGCGGCGGTGACTTCGATATTCTGATTACTCGCGAGGCGCTTCAAGGCTGTGAAGGTGATTTCACAGTATTCGAGCATCTTTTGGAGCAGAAAGTGCGGTCGCTACCATCACGTATAGTAGTCACAACAGAGGACGGGATGAGCGATTAGTCCGCTGCACCCCGCAGTGAGGAAGTCGATTCAACCGGTAAACATTATTTTTTAATGGCTTGGCGTCACCGCGCCACGATACAGGTGCGTCAGATCACTAGGCCGACTGTGGTAACGCATCTTTACTTCTTTTTAGTGTCTGAAAACGAGAAGGGTCGCAGTGCTGTCGACCCTCGCTCGCGTACCCTCACTCAAACATCTTCATAAACGTGTCCATGTCAAACTGGTTGCCGTAGAGCATGGAACTATTCAGGGCAACATCCGCGGCAATCGCGACCGCTGTTTTAATCTCTTCTTCCGTGGCACCCGCTGCGCGCGCAAACGCGGCATGCGCCGGGATGCAATACACGCACTTCATAGCAACTGAAGCCGAAATCGCAGCCAGCTGCGCGTGCTTTAGTGGGATCGCACCGTTGAAAACATTCTTTTCGACCGCGGCGTAGTAAGCCTCGGCCGCTGCCTGCTGGGACTCCGGATGCAACAGCACAAACGGGTTCGCGGTTTTAACATCGCGCATCTGATCATCAGCGATCGCTAATGCACTCATTAGCAACACACATAGCACCATGAAAAATCTCATCGAGCTGCTCCTTGTCAATATTTTTGAAAAACACACGCCCCGAATGGGGCGTGAGCGCTAAAAAACCCTAACGACCGGTGTAATAGAGTGGCTCACCCTGTATAGAACCGATCGGGGTAGCCGAACCTGCAAAGGCCGCCTGCAAGAAACGGAATTCCTCGCTGGCAGAGATCCTGTCACCGAAATCCGCCATAGCGGCCCAGTCGTCAAAGGACATTACATAGTGCACTTTGCCGTTGCCACCTACGCCCTCTTGATAGATGTTGACCTTGGCGCCCATCGCGGCATGCATTTTAGCTGCCTGCGTAAAGGCCGCGTAGACTGCCGCTGCTTTGCCAGCGCCGGGCTCCCAGATATAAACCCGGTAGGGGCCATCCTCAGCAAAGTCCGCCGCGCGGACTCCGTCGTCCCAATTAAGCGCTTCCATGGACCACAGCAGCGTACCCGTGGGTGATTGGGATGCTTGAGCCCAAAAAGCCTGCCACTCTTCATTAGAGTTGGTCTCCTTGGTTTTAGCCCAAGCCTCGCCTGAATCCCAACGCAGCACATAGTCAAAGGTGGGATAGCCAGCGCTACCTACGTCCATGCGAAAGATACCTACGGTGGCACCGTATTTTTCATGAAGTTTAGCGGCGGCCATCATGCCCTGCACCAAACCTTCCGGAGAGGAGGAGTTGGCCTGCCAGCGAAACACTTCGAGCCGTTCGGCAGATGCCACACTGGCGAAGCCAGCAAGACAACACACCGCGACCCAGCGGCTAATTAATTTCATATCGAGTCTCCTGATTGTGGTTGACCAGTCAGCTCTATTCTTGGTTTTTTTATTCAGAACCGACAGCGCAATGTACCACTTTTAATGTAGAGGTCACGCCACTGTCAAAAACGAATGCAGGAAGATGCCGCACGAACAGCGATCGCCCAGAGGCGACACCCCGTTCATGCGTTTACAGTAGGCGAGTCGCGCTCATAGAGGACCACAAGCGCTGAACTGTTTCAGAGCAGTTGCTTGACCGGCACACCACTCTCTAATAGGTGAGGCTTAAGTGCGCGGTATAACCTGCGGTAACGAAAAAAAGGCACTTTAGGGTAGAGATGGTGAATGGCATGGTAGTTCTGGTACACCCATACCAGCGTCAGCAATGTATCGAGTCCCGATCGAGCCTGATAGACCGTTGTCGTCTTCATCCGCTCTTGCTCGGTGTGCGGGTGATGCACTGACCACGCAAACAGGGTAACCAGTACGGCATTGCCGATGAGCTGCCCGAACAGCAGCGTCATTAACGTCACACCCAAGTCGGCGCAGACCAGCAGTACCAGCAGTCGCGTCAAGATAATCGCAGTAAATTCGCGGCGCATAACCACCTTCTCTGCGTCGGTGAAATGTTCAAAAGACCTTGCAAATACCCACTCCTTTGGCACCGCTTTAAGCCATACAGCGGCCAATTCCGAGATCGTGTGGGCCGAGTACGCCATATCCGGATCTTCGCTGGGATGGTTGGTCGAGCGGTGATGCTTCAAATGTGACCGGCGATGCGCCGTGAAAGAAATACCCAAAAACTGCGCGGCAACGTAGCCCACCCATTCATTGATCCAACGCCGCTCCAAGCTCATTCCGGTGACCGCACCGTGGACTGCCTCATGAATAGGGGTGTAGATGGCATAGGTGCACACACTGATTCCGGCCAGCGCCCACCACGAAAAAGTAGGCTCGGTGATCAGATGCCCGATGCAGGCGAGATAGAGGATGACACAGCTCACCAGTAGCAAGAGGGTCGGCCAAGCAAAACCGCCGATGTGCCGGATAACGACCTGCTGGACCTGCTGTTCGTTGCTAACCATATGGACCTTTTTCTTATGCTGATCCCGACTCTAGCGGACTTTTGTTAAGGGTAGAGTAGCGCTTGATGCACCCCAAATGATCTGAAATCAGTGCAAAAGATGACACCTTTGGTCCGGTGTCACTTTTTGCTGAGTCTTCGGGTCGCCAGCGCCGGCCAAACCTTTGCATGATCTGGATTTAGCACGCGCTTTTGCAATCATCGATAAACCGCGTAGATTGGCCCACTCACTTCTTGAGGTTAGTCAAGATGCACCCCGACACAACCATTCGCCTCGCCAATATCCTTGATCTGGAAGGGCTAGGGGCACTGTTCGACCAGTATCGGCAATTCTATGACTGCGCATCTGACCTCAATAAGGCGCGCGGCTGGCTAAAAGAGAATTTAGAGGCCGGCCGCTCCACGATCTTTGTTGCCGATAACGGGGCTGAACTGACGGGCTTTACCCAGCTTTATCCCGCCCTGTGCTCCGTGGACCTGGTCGAGTATTACGTGCTCTACGATCTTTATGTCAGCGAGCCAGCCAGGCGGCAAGGCGTTGCACGCGCACTGATGAATGCGGCCAGCGACTGGGCCAAGATTCAGGGTGCTGCGCGGCTGGACCTGGAAACCGCGCGGGACAACATGGCGGGACAAGCTTTGTATCAGAGCTTGGACTACCAACTCGACGACGTCTTTTTGAAATTCAGTCTGGACTTGAACGACTGAGCGGTAGCTCGGTTGGTGATAGCGCCGCTACACCGTGACCACGGTATTACGGCCTGAGTTTTTGGCCGCATACAGCCCTTCATCTGCGCGTTTCAGGATGCGCTCCAGGCTTTGACCCGTTTCACTATGGGCCACACCGATGCTGATAGTCGTCGCCAAAATCTCTTGAGTGCCCCGTTCAATCATCTGCCGCAGAGACTCCGCGATCGAAGACGCCTCGTCACGGGTCACGCTCTCCACGATCACCACAAACTCCTCTCCACCCCAGCGCGCGACGGTATCCTGAACCCTTATACGGCCTTTGAGAATCTCGGCAATTTTTTGAAGGATACGGTCGCCCGTATCGTGACCGTGCGCGTCGTTGATCGACTTAAAATGATCGATATCGATCATCATGACAGCGTAACGGCGCTGTCCCGTCGCAAACAGATTCAGCGTTCGTTCCGCAACACGCCGATTTGCAATGCCGGTCAAGGTGTCGGTGTTGGCAGCCCTTCGCAGCCGCTCCACGCGTTCAGCCGTTTCGCGCAGTTCGTCACGCTCACGCACCCAAATACCCAGCAACCAGGAGAATAATCCGTAGACGGATAAGACCAGCGGGGCAATCCGCCAATCATTAAGATAGACACCGGCAAGTGCCTCACGGCTGCTGCCCAAAAAAGCGACCAAGCCCATAATTAATCCGGTGGCAGCGCCAATGTATAGGCTGAGACGACCCCATAAAAGCGTGGTAATAATGACCAGTACAGGGGTGTAGAGAAGCCCGATCATCACGCCAATCATGGCGTCGGCAGGGTCCGCTAATAGCCATGCTGCCGACCATCTCGCGACAACAAGCAGCAAAATAGCCACCGAAATACCGCGATGCCAGGCGAGGTCCATTTTGGGCCATGCAATTAACAACGCTGAGAACACGGCGAACCAGCCACCGGCAAGCCAATTGGAGAGCGGCGTGCCGTAACCAAGCAATGCCGATACCACCACCGCACCCGCCAACGTCCAGGCAAAAATCATGAGCACACGCAGCATGCGCGAGGCGGACCGCTGGTCCACTTCCGCGGCGCTGAATGCCTTGCCCTCCTCACCCGGAATGCCATATTCCGTGGGCAACGCGACTAGTTGAGTGGCTGTCTCCTGACTCATGGGGCGAGTGTGCGCGTCCCTGTGCTGTTCCTCAACTGGAGCTCGACTACCCCGTGGGCACCTCGTTAAAGGGAATACCTTTATCCAGCCGGGGTTCCTGAGGCAAACCTAGCACCCGCTCGGCGATAATGTTGGCCATGATTTCGTCGGTACCACCCGCAATACGCAGACCGGGAGCACCCATATAGGCGCGCTGTATGATCCCCGCCTTCGTCGCAAGCGCTTCGTCGGCGATCGCGCCACTGGCACCCAAAAGATCCATCAGATACGACGCCATGGCCTGCATTTTCGGCGCACCTACCAACTTGCCAATGGAGTTCTCGGGGCCGGGTAAGTCACCGCGCGACAATGCCGTTAACGAGCGGTAGCCGGTATATTTCAAACCCGACTCTTGCACATACCAATTAGCAATTTTAGTCCGCACTGCAGCATCTTCGAGCGCAGGATGGCCGTCGATCTCGAGCTCCTGTGCCACCGAAAGTGCCAGCGACACGTCCATCTGTCCGAAACTACTGCCAATCGCCGCACGCTCGTTCATCAGCGTGGTGAGTGACACCTGCCAGCCCTGACCCACCTCACCAAGGCGCTGACTGTCTGACACCCTTACGTCGGTGAAATAGACTTCATTAAAATCGGAGTCGCCGGTCAGCTGCTTGATCGGCTTGATCTCTACTCCGGGCGCTTTCATATCGACGTAGAAATAACTCAGGCCTTTGTGCTTCGCCACAGTAGGATCTGTGCGGACCACAATGACACCGTAGTCGGAATAATGCGCACCAGAAGTCCATATTTTCTGGCCATTGATCACCCAATCTTCGCCGTCGCGTTCAGCACGAGTCCGAAGTGCGGCAAGATCTGAACCACCCGCCGGTTCTGAAAACAACTGACACCAAACTTCCTCTCCACTCGCCAACGGCGGCAGGTAACGCGCTTTATCCTCATCGCTCGCCCAAGCCATGAGGGTCGGGCCAATCATGCCTTGTCCAATCAGAAAGAAGGAGGCAGGTAGATCGTAGCGGGACTCCTCCTGACGCCAGATGACCTCCTCAATCGGCGAAGCACCCCGGCCACCAAACTCCGGTGCCCAGCCAATACAGGCCCAGCCTGCATCGTATTTACACTTTTGCCACTGCTTGGCTTGCTCAAGGGGCGATAGCGCGCGAAATGCCTCGTCAGAGGGCGCGTTCTCGGCGAGCCAAGCTGCTGCCTCCTCCCGAAAACCGGCTTCTTCAGATGTGTCGTTAAAGTCCATTTTTCTTCTCCTTCACGCGGCCACAGTCTGTTCGGTCAAAGCCGATACCAGCCGGTCCTGCCACACCGCTTCACTGCCAATCGCCAAGCTCAGTAATTTCGCGCGCCGGTAATAAAATTGGCAGTCAAATTCCCAGGTAAAACCCATACCACCGTGGGTCTGGATGTTCTCCTCCGCCGCATAAGTCGACGCCTGAATGGCCGCAACCCTAGCGGTGGCCGCGGCGAGCGGTAATTCATCGCTGCCCTCCGCCAAGGCCCAGACGCCGTAATAGGCATTGCTGCGGGCCAGCGTGTTCTTGACGTACGCATTGGCCAGCTTGTGCTTGATCGCCTGATAGGACCCGATCGCCCGGCCAAAGGCAAAACGTTGCAGGGCATAATCTCGCGCCTGAATGAGCGCAGACTCGGCCACTCCCAATTGCTCCCACGCAAACAGCACTGCAGCGCCGTCTATTACCCGCTCCCAATCTGCCGGATCCAGGGGCGCATCTCCCAATGGCTGACCACTGGCCCCGTCAAAAGTGACGGCGCTATGACCTCGGCTGGCGTCAAGGGTCAGCACCGGCGCAATGGAAACACCTGTTTGGTTCAAAGGCACCAAACACGCTTCCAGCCCTTGATCTGAACGCGTCAGCACCACTGCCACATCAGCCACCGAAGCATCCGCCACCGGCACTTTGTGTCCCGTAATCCCGGAATCTGTACGCCGGGTTTCGAGCTGATCCAGCACCAATCGCCCCGGACGTTCGGCCATTGCCACGGTGGCAACGCATTCGCCACTGGCGAGTTTCGGCAGCCACTCGGACTTCTGGCGCTCATTACCAAAATAACAAATCGCCTCGCTGGCAAGATAGATGGAGCTGCTAAAAGGAAGCGGCGCGGCACTGCGACCCATTTCTTCCGCAAGGATGGCCAGTTCGTAGTAGCTCAGGCCCAAACCACCATAGGCCTCGGGAATCACCGTTGCGGTCCACCCCATTTCCGCAACCTTCTTCCACAAACTGGCATCCCAGTCGTCATCGCTATCCAGCACGGCTCTGACAACCGATGTAGGGCAATGTTCGGTTAAAAATCCGCGAGCCTGCTCGCGCAGCAGTTGCTGCTCCTCAGAAAACTCAAAGTTCATGGTGATGGCCTGATCAAAGAATCAGTCGTAGGGTAGCAGAAGTACTCAGTGTCTTACGCCGCAAAAAGCAACTGCGGCGCCTGTTCGCAGAGCCGCAGATATCGAGCCGGTGGCGCAAAGCCCAACTCTTCGCGCACCGCGTGAAGCGGCTGAGCCAGCTTCTCTTCCCATTCGATCTCGGCCATCCAGACAGCGCCGCGAGCGATGGCTGCGCCTTCGTCGATCAATTGCCTCACATCGAATTGGGGCACCTCGCGTAAATACTTCCACTTGGCGATCAAAATAATGAAGCTGATCCCTCGGTTAGGGGTTTGGGTGGTCATGAATGAAAGTAGACCGATCTCACCCACCGGGTCCCGGCCGTAGCCGGTCATCACATGCTGTAAATCGTGGATATCGCGCAAGCGGTCTGCCAGCCAAATCTCATCCTTAGACAGCCCGTGATAAATCTCCTCGCGCAACGCCGTCTCACTGGAAGCGATCAGACCATCCGCTGAGAGATTTTCGGCATGAACGAAGTCATAGTAGGCTCGGCCCACGCTGCCCGCTGGCAGACTCAGCAACCAAGCCCGGTCATTGAGCTTAGCCACGATATCCGGCTTTTGAGCAAGCAACTCACGGCCACGATCGACGGCCCGCAGTCGTCTTATCGCTGCGCCGAGGCTATCGCCCTTTAATGCTTCGATAATGTGGAATACCTGAGAGGTATCGTCTGGATTTTTCAGCAGCTCGCGCATGGCACGCCAAGCGGCGATGGGCTTAATCTGGTTTCGCATCCAGATCGTTTTCAGGCGTTTTATGTTTTGCTTCATATTGGCATGGCCTGTGAGCGGCGCCCCCCGATGACCAGTATGCTACCGCCAGCGTGACCCGATGCTCAGACCACCACCACATACAGAATAGCGGCTACCGTAGCCGCCAACAGGGCATAGGGCAACTGCGTTAGAGCATGTTCATGGGTTCGACACCCCGCACCCTGAGCTGAAAGCATGGTCGAGTCTGAATAAAAACAGGCGTGGGAGCCAAAACCACTGGCTGAGAAAAGCGCCCCCATCACCAGCGGGATACTGACGTCAAACGTCTGCGCTAACGGGAAAGCAATCGGCATGGTGATCGCGATCACGCCCCAGTTGGAGCCCGTCGTGAAGGCCAACACTGAAACCGTGAAGAACACGACAACCGGCAACAGCGCAGCGGTCATAAAGGGTGACACCGCGTCGATAACATAGGGCGTCAGTCCCAGTCGATCATTGGCTTCAACAAAAACAAAGAGCGTGAGTAGCATCGCCAAGACCGGCACCATGGATTTCACGCCATCCATGCAGGTATCCAATAATTCTCCCAGCGGCATCACCCGCCATAACGCGTAATGCACCAGCGTGATCAGGATACCCGCGATCACGCCCCGCAGCAGATCTACATTGGGAAAGACGGTGAAAAACACCATCGCGATCATGGGAAAGAAAAATACGCTCATCCCGCCACGCTCCGTCTCCTCGACCGCCAGCGCATGGTCTTCAAAGACACCCAAATCACCCGTAGTCTCTGCCCGCTCCTCGGCGCGGCGCATGGCGCCCACCAGTGGGATAATACCGGTGGCTACCAACGGGACGATGAGGATAGCCGCCATGGGATAAAACAAATAAGGGATAGACTCGATAAAGAACGATAGGCCCTGTCCCTCCGGCGCCACACCATTTTGTTCCAGCAGGCTCGCAAAGTAAGCACCCCAACTCGACAGAGGAATCAGCAGACACAGGGGCGCCGCCGTCGAATCCACCACATAGGCCAGCATGGCACGGGAGGTACGAAAGCGGTCTGTCACCGCTTTCATGGTCGCACCCACGGTCAGTGAGTTCAGGTAATCATCCAGAAAGATCACCAACCCAAGACCCCAGGTAGCGAGGAGCCCACCTCGCTTGGTCTCGATACGGCGCATCAATGCCCTGCCAAAGGCATGAGAGCCTCCTCCCTTGACGAGCAACCCAATAAAACCCCCGTATAAACCGCACACGAGCAACACCCAGGCCACATCCTCGCTCATCAGCGTAGCGAGCGTGACTTCCGCCATCGCGTCGAGAAAATCGGCTCCCTCCATGATAAAAAAAGCGAGTAATGCGCCCGCCAACACCGACTCGAGCGTGCGGCGGCTCCAGATCGCCAGCGCCAAAACCAAAAGCGTGGGGAGCAGCGTGATAAAACCGTAATCCATTCTAACTAGGACCTCATTTTACTGATCGGGGGGCACCCCGGACTCAAACAAGTGCCTCACAAAACCGCGCTCAGGGGCCCAAGTTGTGGGGTTTTTACGCTTGGAGGTGTCACGGGCGGGCGTGTAAGGTGTGGTGTCTCTTTGACTAGAATACGCGAAGTCGATCTTGTCGTGTCATTTTCCACGCTTCTAGAGAATATTGCGTCTGCCGAGCAAGGCCCCAAGACCTGCGCGGTATTCGACTTTGACGGGACCATCATCTCGGGCTACTCGGCGACTGCTTTTTTAAAAGACCAAATTGCTCGGGGCGAGATTTCTCCGGCTGACTTGGTCCAGCTGACGCAGGCCGCGACACGATTTGGGTTGGGATCACTGGGCTTCTCCGCACTCATGACCGTTCACGCCCAGTATTTGGCCGGCCGTTCCGAGTCTGAATACATCGCCAACAGCGAGCGTCTATTCCGCAGAGCGATCGCCAAACTGATTTATCCGGAGGCGCGGCAACTCATTGAGGCACACCGGGCGGCGGGCCACAGTATTGCCATCATCAGTTCAGCCACGCCCTATCAGGTGTTGCCCGCAGCAAAAGATCTTGGCATTGAAGACGTCTACGCCACGGATCTTGAAGTCATCGACGGGCAATTTACCGGCGCCGTGATCAAGCCAACTTGCTTTGGTATCGGCAAGGTCGACGCGGCAGAGCGGTTTGCAGAAAAACAAGACAGCGGACTGGATCGTTGTTTCTTCTATAGCGACAGCACCGACGATATCGAGCTGTTGGAGGCGGCGAGTCGGCCCGTGGTGTTAAACGGCAGCCGCGAGCTTCGTGTGATCGCGCGCGAAAAAGGCTGGTCAATCGCCGATTTCTCGAGCCGGGGTAACGCATCGACCAGTCAGGTTGTCCGCTCTCTGGCCGCCACCGGCTCGCTGGTGGGAAGCTTTATGATGGGTTTGCCACTGTATGCTTTAAGCGGTTCCTCCCGAGACTCCATTAACTTTTCAATTTCGTTATTTGCCGATACCGCCAGTGCTTTGATCGGTCTTGATCTGGAGGTCCGGGGACGCGAGCACCTCTGGAAACGCCGCCCGGCTATTTTTATGTTCAATCATCAAAGCAACGCGGACATGCTGATTATGGCCAGCCTGGTCAGACGGGATATCGTTGGCGTGGGTAAACGCGAGCTCAAAAATTTACCTGTAATTGGCCCTCTCATGGGCGCTGCGGGCGTTGTCTTTATTGACCGCAGCGATCGCAAAGCAGCGATTGAGACCATGAAGCCGCTCGTACGTGCCATGCAGGAAGAAGGAAAAAGCCTTGTTATCGCACCCGAGGGGACGCGCGCTCCCACTCGCAAGTTAGGCGCCTTTAAAAAAGGCGGCTTTCACGTTGCCATTCAGTCGGGCATTCCGATTGTGCCGGTGGTCATTCACAACTCCGGGGATATCTCTCCCAAAGGGGACCGGATCTTTCGCAGTGGTACGGTGCAGGTAGACGTCTTGCCGGCCATGGATACCGGCGCCTGGTCTATCCAGACCATCGACGAACACATTGCAGAAGTGCGCAATCTATTTCTTCACACCTTGGGGCAACCCGAGCTCACCGTGGCAGAAACCGCCCAATTACGACGGGACACCCCCGATGACCTTAAACCCGAGGTCCGTGGACAGCGCAAAAACGCCTCTCAGCCACAATCTTCTGCGGAATCCTTAGACAATCGCGCCACGCTGCGCGGGCGTGCTCGCGGCCGTCGCGCCAACACGACAAGTGCGCCGTCGACTAACCAACAAAATGGCGTCGACCAAGAGGCTCCGGCCACGAGGCACTGAGTGAAGATAGCTGCCTCGTTGGAGGCTCAGCTCGTCAACAACCCCTGGCCAGATGACGCTGCCGACGTCATTTTTTTGCTCGATACCGCGCAGCGCTTCGAGCGGCAATTGCTCAAACAGTGGATTGCGCATCACAACCACCACAACATTGATAACGCTATCGTGACGCTCGACCTGGGGGATGACCGTAAGACCCCAAACGTTGAGACACTGACTCAGGCACTGGAGCAGCACCCGCAGTCGATCGTGGCGCCGCTCCGTATCTCCTGGCTGCAGGCCGAGCGGGCGCCTGACGCAGGGCCGCGACTGCGCGACGTGCTGCGTGGCAGGGAACGCAGACCACCCGACTGGCTCGCTGATCGTGTGGCTCGCCTGCATCCGGAGCGCATACATCTCACCGTCGGGGAGCCCGGATTGACGGCGGATCTTGCTCAGCGTTTTGCTAACAAAACGGGGCTCTCCGCCTCGGTTCAATCCGAAGACTTTGCTGTTTTTGTTGTTCGACAGGCGGCGGTGGTGCTGGATATTGCCGAGCGTCAACTGATCGGCGGGCGCTATAAAGTGCCTCGCTACGTGCGCCAGAGCATTCGCAGCAATCGCACTTTCAAAGCGGGTCTGATGGCCATCGCGAACGATACCGAGCAGCCCTCCAAAGCCGTTAGAGCAGAAGCCGGCGAGTACCTGCGGGAAATGATCTCGATTCCCACGCGCTTCTGGCTCGATGTGTGGGCCAAGCTCTGCGCAATCTGCCTAGGACTCGGGTACGACAAAACGCTGGAGTACGATCCTGCGGACGTCGAACGCATTCGCGGCATTGTTCGCCAGTACCCGTCAGCGTTGCTGTGGACACACAAAACGTATGTCGATGGCTTCGTGGTGCCGAAGATTCTGTTCGATAATGACTTTCCCATGCCGCATTTTTTTGGCGGTGCCAATTTGAATATTCCGATTCTTGGGTTTTTCCTGAGGCGAGCGGGTGGCATTTTTATCCGCCGCAGTTTTCAAGATAACGAGGTCTATAAACTGAGCCTCAAACAGTACATCGGTTATCTGATGGAAAAACGTTTCCCGATGACCTGGTCCTTTGAAGGCACGCGCTCGCGGCTGGGCAAACTCATGCCCCCAAAGTATGGATTATTGAAGTACGTCCTGGAGGGCGCCCACCACGCCGACTCGAGGGATATTCATATCATTCCCGTCTCCGTGTCCTACGACCTGGTGCGCGATGCAGAGGAGTACGCACGGGAACAGTCCGGGATGCCAAAAGCGCCTGAATCGGTCGGCTGGATGGTCCGTTATCTCAAGAGTCTTGCTCGCCCGATGGGCCGAATTCACGTCGATTTTGGTGAGCCGGTGCGACTTGCTGTCGCACCGGATCCCGACGATGAGCTGGCGATTTCAAAAATTGCGTTCCAGGTGGCGGTGGAGGCCAATCGCGTGACCCCTGCGACTTTCCCAGCAGTGGTGTCGACAGCGTTGCTGGGGGCCTTTCCGCGGGCCTTAACCGAACCGGAAATTATTAGGGAAGTGTCGGTGATCACCGAGTGGGCGATGACGAGGGATGTCAGATTATCTCCGGACTTTAACCTGAATTTTGCGGAGGATATGTCCGGCTTGCTGGAGAATATGATCGAGGAGGGCATCATCACCCGCTTCGAGGGCGGCCCTGAGACGGTGTACGGAATCGCCGAGGGCCAAGCGCCGATTGCCAGTTTCTATCGCAATACCATCGTTCACTTTTTTCTGACCCGTGCCGTCGCAGAGTCAGCGCTGCTGTCGGTCAGTGAGCAAACCGCTGATGGAGACACTCTGGAGCAGTTTTGGCACGAAGTACGGGAACTTCGCGACCTGTTCAAGTTCGAGTTCTTCTACCCCGACACACAGATATTCGAGGACCAGATCGATGCCGAACTGAGCCGCGACGAACCCAATTGGCAAGCGCTACTTGCTGATCGCTCAGACAATGCTCGATTAATCATGAATCGCTTGTCACCGAAATTGGGCCACGTAGCGCTGACCATTTTTGCTGAGGCCTACAGCCTCGGCACTGACATTTTGCTTCGCTACCCGGACAAAGGTGCCATGGACGAGGCGGCCTTCATCGACCGGTGCATGAGCTACGGCAAGCAGGCATACTTACAGCGCCGAATCAGTAGCGAGGCCTCGATTGGAAAGTTGCTCTTTGCCAACGCGTGGAAAATGTTGACGAGTCGTGGACTGGTGGAATCTCCGCAGGGTCTAGCCGGCCAGGCAGAGGCGCTGAATCGCCTGATCAGACGGCTCGAGGTTATCAGAGCACTCAGTATCGCCGATCGGGGCGCGAGTACGCTTCGGGATGTTGCCCGTGAAACCCTATAAGATCGCCGTGCTGGGCGGGGGCTCGTGGGGCACCACCACCGCTTCCGTGGTCAGCCGTCAATGTCACGCGGTGCTATGGGCGCGCGATCCGAAAATGGTCGAAGAGATTAATCAAGCGCACACCAATACCCGCTATTTAGGTAACGCTGCGCTACACCCAAAACTCACTGCATCAACGGATATTCAAGCCACAGTGCATCAGGCCGATGCCGTTTTGATCGCCGTACCGAGTAGCCATTTTCGCGAAGTGCTCGCGAGCACTCTTCCTGATTTACCCACAGGCATACCCGTCATCAGCTTGAGCAAAGGACTCGAAAAGGGTAGCCGGATGCGCATGACTGAAATCATTCACGACGTGGCGCCCGGGCGTATCCCGGGGGTCCTGACCGGTCCGAATCTCGCTCGCGAAATTGTCGCCGGGCAGGCCGCGGCCAGTGTTTTGGCGCTTGAGGAACATAAGGCCGCCCTTGCACTACAGCCTGTGCTGAATAGCGGCCTGTTCCGCGTCTACACCAATCAGGACGTGATTGGCTGCGAGCTTGGGGGCGTCCTGAAAAACATCATCGCCATTGCAGTCGGCATGGGTGACGGCTTGGGCGCGGGCGATAATACGCGTGCCGCGCTGATTACTCGCGGGCTCGCCGAAATGGGCCGATTAGGCGTTGCTCTGGGGGGTAAAGTCGAGACATTCGCTGGTCTCGCCGGCATGGGAGACATGATCGCTACTTGCACCAGCCCTCATAGTCGGAACCGGCATGTCGGTATGGAGCTAGCGAAAGGCCTTTCTATCGAGAGCATTATCGACAGCATGCATATGGTCGCAGAGGGTGTAAAAAGCGCTCCGACGGTAATCGAGCTGGCGAACGAAAAGAATATCCGCTTACCGATCAGTGAAGACGTATATCGCGTGATCACCGGAGAGTCGAATGCCCGCGGTGTCTATCGCGGCTTGCTGCGTGTCACGGCGGGCGAGGAGTCGGAGCCCGGCTGACGACGGTGTGACGCACTCACACAAGCTGATTGTGAGAAATGCCATGGCGGGAAGAGCCGGTTTTGACTAGTCTTTTTCTCGACGCGAGGACAAAAGGTTCCAGTCATGCATGATTCGGGAGTACGACGGTTTCTGCAGCGCCTGACGATTGCCGTCGCGCTGGTCGCCATCACGGGATGGGCGACCAGCCCGACCGGCCGGAGCCAGTTCATTTTAATTTCCCCGGACGCGGCGATCATCGAGTCGGAAGCGGCATATTTGGATACCGTGCGGCAGCTTGATGGTGAAGACAAGCTTGTGGACGATCCGCTGACCGTGGCGCGAGTGGCCAGAATCACCGGTCGGCTTGTGTCCGTGGCAATTGCCGAGTTTCCGGAGAGCGCGGACTGGAAGTGGAGCGTTGCCATTGTTGATGACCCGGAAATGGTCAATGCCTGGTGCATGGCAGGCGGCCGCATGGCCGTCTACACAGGGCTATTCGACCAGCTTGAACTGACCGACGACGAATTTGCCCAGATTATGGGTCATGAAATTTCTCATGCGCTTGCCAATCACACTGCCGAGCGGATGTCTCGCGCCATGGCGACCACGCTGGGTGTCGCTGTGATCGGTGTCGCCTCGGATAACAGTGGCGCCGCGATGGCAGGCACGGCCCTTGTCGCCAACTTAGCGCTCACGCTTCCTAACAGTCGTGAAGCCGAAAACGAGGCAGATGTCATGGGCATGGTGCTGGCGACCGAGGCGGGTTTTGACCCCGAAGCCGCGGTAACGCTGTGGCAGAAAATGGGGGACCTCAATGACGAGCGACCCGCCGAGTTTCTCAGCACACACCCGGCACCGGAAAATCGCCAAGCAGCGCTCAACGGGATGATTCCGGAGATGCTGAAAGTGAACCCCAGCCGAACTAAGGCACCCATTCATCCGGTGACTGTGGTGCAGTAACGTCCCCTGCTAGTCGCGCACGGTATGCAGAAAATGCAGGTGATCTTCGTACTGATTAAGAATATCAACAATGACCTGCTCTTCAGACCACCCCATAACATCGTAATCCTGCCCACCCTCTGCGAGATGCACCTCAGCGCGGGAAAAGCTGCCTACAGACTCCGAATCCGGGCGTTCTTTTTTGGCGATCGATTCATCGGGTAAAGAGTGACTCCGCTCGCAGACGGCATAGACAAAATCCACTTCATCTCCGTGATAGACCTCAAGCCGGGCACCCTGATCGGTATCGTTCGTGACCACAGCATCGACACCATGGCCTGACAACTCGGACACAAAGGTTTGCATGGCCGGCAAGACGGTATTTTTCTGAAACGCTCGCACCGCCGAGTCGGCCGGGTATTCAAAGAGGTTATTCAGGCGGGCTCTCCATTCCTGAGCCTGCGACGCTGGCGGCGGCGGAGTTGACACCGCCTGGCGTTTTGCGCCGTCAACCGAGATCGCCTTTGCGAACCCCCAAAACGCACCCAACAACGCTATTGAAAAAGGTAGCGCACTGGCGATCGTCGCGGCCTGAAGCGCTTGTAAACCGCCCCCCAAGAGCAGCACCGAGGCGGTCACTGCAATGACCAGCGTCCAGATAGAACGCTGTAAGGCGGGCGTATCGTCACGGCCCCGTGCACTCAGCATGTTCAGCACCATCGCGCCGCTGTCTGCAGAGGTCACAAAGAAAATTACGATCATCCCGAGACAGATCATACTCAGAAGCTCTGTCGCCGGTAAAAACTCCAAAAACCGGAACAACCCCATGGCCGGATTATCAAGGATCGCCTCGCCCAGCTCCGAAACGCCTTGATTAAGAATTAGCTCGATGCCACTTCCGCCCAACACACCCAACCACAAACAAACAAACAGCGTCGGCACAACAGTGACGCCAATCAAAAACTCTCTGATAGTCCGGCCTCTAGAAATTCGAGCAACAAAAATTCCGACAAAGGGTGTCCAACTGATCCACCAACCCCAGTAGAAAATCGTCCAGCTTCCCAACCAGTCATTGGGCGCATAAACGTAAAGATCAAAGGTTCGTGGAACGACGCTCGCGATGTAACCACCGAAGTTTTGCAGCGTTCCCGACAATAAAAGGGCTGTTGGCCCGGCCAGCAGGATCAGCAGCAACAGGGATACTGCCAACACCGTATTAATCTCTGAGAGCCGCTTAATGCCCGAATCGAGGCCCATGATGACCGAGACAGTCGCGACCGCCATGGTGGCAAAGATCAGTATCACTTGAATCCACACATCCACGGCCACGCCAAACAAATAATTGAGCCCCGTATTGATCTGCAAAACACCGAGACCCAGACTCACCGAGATGCCGCAGGTCGTACAGATCACTGCAAAAACGTCAACCGCCGCGCCGAGGGGGCCGTGAATACGGTCGCCAATTAAAGGATAAAAAGCCGAACGGAGCGTAAGGGGCAGGTCGTGGCGGTAGGAAAAATACGCCAACACCATCGCCACGGCAGCGTAAGTGGCCCAAGCGTTAAAGCCCCAATGCAAATAGGCCAGCTGCAGGCCATCTGCTGCTGCTGCCATATCGCCACCCTCGCCCACAGGCGGAGATAAAAAGTGCATCACCGGCTCGGCAACGCCGTAAAACAGGAGCCCGACTCCCACACCCGCGGCAAATAGCATGGAGAACCACGACAAAAAGCCGTAGTCCGGCTCCGCGTGATCGGGTCCCAGCTTAATGTCGCCATAGCGTGACACCGCCAAAACCAGCACCATTACAGCAATGACAGCGATCACCAGCACATAGAACCAGCTGGCTGATCTGACAATAGTGGCCTGCAACGCTGCGAATGTGGCTGCCCCATCGCCGGGCATCGCGACAACCGCGATGACGCCCGCAGCCAACAAAATGAGTGCTGGGTAAAACACAGCGGGATCAATCGAAAATTCCGGGCGCGAGGAGGGCGTCATACGTCTCATTATCCAGTTGGCTTGTCCCAGTTTACCCGATAAGCCTTTTTACGCTCGACGCGGCCCGTTTTTAAAAAACGGCCTCAAAAAGACTTGTTCCCAACAAGTGGGCGGTTTGCAGGTGCATCGGCGAATAAAGTACGATGGAGGGTAACTGTCGAAGAATAACGACTTTTCTGCCAATCAAAAAAGGTTATCAGTATGTCTCATCCCCATCGTTTCCAACGCACGCCGTTGGCCGCAGCGCTTGGCGTAGCGCTACTCCCTCTCATTGCAAGTCCAGTGCACGCCCAACTAGAAGAAGTGGTGGTAACAGCAACCAAGCAAGCTGAGAGCCTGCAGGACGTTCCGATTTCGGTGAGCGCGCTATCAGGCGATTCCATGCGGCAGCAGGGCATCATGACGTTCGATGACTACGTCAATTTTCTACCGAATGTGGTCGATGCAGGTAATGCACCGGGAATGAGGGAGATTTACATTCGCGGCTCAGCCACCGAGCAGGGCTCGGTAACCGTATCCTCTGCGCAGGGCTCGGCGCCGGGTGTTGCACTCTATTTGGATGAGACGCCCGTCTCCTTCGGTGCTCGTAACCTTGACGTCTACGCCGCTGATCTTGAGCGTATTGAGGTGCTGTCAGGCCCGCAAGGCACTTTGTTCGGAGCTAGCTCGCAGGCTGGAAACATGCGAATGATCACGAACAAGCCCGTGCTGGGTGAAATGCAGGGCCGTGTTGATGTCGGAATGTCGTCAACTCATGGCGGTGATACCAGCAGCAATATCGAAGGCATGATCAATATGCCCATTGGTGAAAATCTGGCAGTGCGCGCCGTGGGCTACAGCAACAGGCAGGGCGGATGGATCGACAATTCCGCGTCGACCTTTACACCTTCCGGTCCTGTTGTGGACCGCAATTCAATCGGTTACGGACCTTATTTCCGCAACTTCCCCGACACCGTGGTCAACTCTGCGACGAATGAAGACGTGGTCAAGGACGACTGGAATGAAGCGGTCTATAACGGCTATCGAGTAGGCGTGAAGTGGGATATCAATGATAACTGGAGCGCACTCGTTCAACACTCGTCGCAAAAACTCGACGTAGAGGGCTCTTTCTTGGTGGACCCGAGCCTCGGCGACGACAAGTCGGCGAAATTCCAGCCTGAAAGCAATGTCGACGAATTCGATCTGACGACCTTAACCATTGAAGGCCGCATCGCTGGCTTGGATATCGTATACGCCGGCGGCTACCTTGATCGTGAAATCGAATCGCTGATTGACTACACGCACTATAATAACGGTGGCGGGTATATCACCTACTATTTGTGCAGCGGCAATATCTATGCCGCTCCAGGGCCTACGAATCAAAACACCTGCTTTGATCCCACGAAGGCCTACCGTGACACAACGACCAATGAGCGTACGACCCACGAACTCCGAATCAGCACAGATCCTGATCGTCGCTGGCGCGTCATGGCTGGGGTTTACTTCAGCGAAGTCGAAACCACCACTATCGGTGAATTCCAATACTACTCAACGGGCGACGCGTTCAGTGATTTCCAAGTTCAGTACTACGGCGCTGGTGCTCAATCACCTTACCAACTGGCGAACTACACCATCCCGGGTGTAGCGGGCACCAACCAAGTCGGACCTGCTGGACCGCTCACCACGTTTTACAACGATTACAACCGAACGGAAGACGAACTTGCATTCTTCGGACAGCTGTCTTTCGACATCACCGATAACCTCACGGCAACAATTGGTGCTCGAAAGTATGATCTCGAGACACAGTTACAGGGCGCGTCAAACTTCTCATTCGGATGTCGATACGGCGGTAATGGCGGCGGCGGCGCCGGAGAAGGTTTCTGCAACAGCCATCGGTTCAGTAACAGTCCTACGGATCGATTCCTCGCCTTGGGTGCCTACAACGCTGGCAATATGACAGATGACCAGTTCTTAGGTTTGCTGAACTATCCCGGTGCAGCTGAGACTTATGGCGCCAGCGCCAAAGAGATGTTCCGCGGCGGCGGAAGTAATGCTGCAACCTTGCAAGCCATCAAGGACGGCAGGCTGGATATCTCCAGCATTAACGGCAGCGGCGTGACTGAAGAGGACGATACTATTATCCGCGTATCGCTGGATTGGAGCGTCACCGACGACATCATGGTCTACGGTGTTTATTCCGAAGGCTATCGACCCGCAGCTCAAAACCGAAATGCAGGACAGCTCGCGAGTAACCAGTCAGGAATCTACGCAGGTTATGTAGTGCCGGCTGTTGCGACCACTGATGAACTGGAAAACATGGAGATCGGCATCAAATCCGAGCTATTTGATAACCGTCTGCGTTTGAATGCCAGTTTCTACCAGACCGACATCACAGATTTACAGGTAGCTCGTTTTGATCCTTCTAACGTGGCATTCCTGGTATTCCTCGAAAACGTCGGCGATGCTGAAACTCGCGGTATGGATGTGGACTTCATGTGGGCAGTTACAGGCCGCCTTACCCTTTCGGGTGCGGCGAGTATCCTCGACACTGAGCTCACCCGCATCAACCCGCAACTTCAGGGTGTAAGTGTTCCAGAAGGATCAGAGCTACCTCTCGCTCCTAGCTTCTCCGGTAACATCCGCGCACGGTACGACTTTGACTTCATGAACGGTAACGCATGGGTCAACGCCGCATTGGTATATCGCGGTGAGACGGTAAGCGGAATTGCGGGAAGCGCGGCCTTTATGGACGACACTCACCAGCTGGCATACGGAAATGACCCAGGTATCGACATCCAAAACGAAGGTGGAACCTTCGGTACGGTAGCGACCTCCGATGGCGCCGTTCCTGCTAATTCACGTTATGTAAATGACGCAGCGACGACGATGAACATCGGGCTGGGTTATGGCCGCGATAACTGGACCGCTGAGGTGTTCATCAACAACCTCACCTCAGAGGAAGGCTATGTTGTTCAGCCAGCGGGCAAGTTTACGCCTGAATCCAGTATGATGCGGCCTCGCACGATGGGCCTCCGATTCGGATACTCGTTCTGAGCAGCCCCGGCTAGCTAAGCAAAGGGCGATCATGTGATCGCCCTTTTTTTTGATGAGAAAAAGTTATGACAAGCCCTGCTCCTGCCGATGCGCTTGAGGAAATTCAGCAAAAACTGGCTGATGGCGCTTTATTAGATGCCGGCGCCATTATAGAAAGTCTTTGGCAAGACTTCTCTGGCGACCCCAATCTCGGATATCTGAAAGCGCTTTGTTATCGCCTTGCCAATGAACCGACACAAGCGTTAAGCGTGCTGAAGAAGCTGAGTACAGCCTACCCAGATATGGCACGCGCACATCAGGAAATTGCACTGAACTCTCTGGCGCTGAATCTGCCACAGGAAGCCCTCGCGGCCGCAGAAAAAGCCGTGTCACTGGATGGCTCGTTGATCAAATCTTGGGAACTACTTGAACCTCTCCATCGAGCGTTTTCCCCTGAAAAACTGACGGCGACCACAGAACAAATTCGATTTCTAAAATCTCTTCCCACGGAATTGCGGACGGTAATTGGCTATTTATCGGCAGGCAAACTCCAAGATGCCGAAAGGCTTTGTAAGTATTTTTTGAGGGACAATAAAACTCATGCGGAAGGAATGCGGCTGCTTGCAGAAGTGCTTACGAGAAAGAACATACTCGATGAAGCGCAGTTCATTCTGGAAACGCTTCATGAGCTGGAGCCGGAAAATGTCCCGGCGGGCATACAGCTATTTCATGTAGTGATGCGTCGGCAGCGATTCCATTCTGCCTTTGAAATTGCCACAAGATTACAGAGTCGACACCCTAATGACGTAGATCAGATAAAAAAGGCTTACGCGGCCGCGTGCTTCGCAGTCGGTCGGATTACAGAAGCGAGGTCTCTCTACGAAGAGCTTAGGAAACAATACCCCGATGACCATCTAATACCTATTAGCCAAGGTCACATATTCAATTCTGATGGTGAGAGAGAGGCTGCAATACAGTCCTTTATCGCAAGCTCGGCGATTAAAGCAGATCACGGGGACGCTTATTGGAGCTTAGCCAACACAAAGTCTTATCGCTTTGATGAGAAACAAATAATTAAAATGAAAGAGCTAGAACAACAGCCGACTATTGGAGAACTAGACCGAATACAGATTTGCTTTGCGCTAGGCAAGGCACTGGAAGACTTAAACCTGTATGACGAGGCGTTTGGTTATTACTCGCGAGGTAACCAACTAAAGCTCCCGGGCACCCACTTTGACACCCAGCAGCTCGCTAAGCGGATTGACGCTCAGGAACAGGTTTGCACTCCCGAACTGTTTTCTCATTTTGCGGGTAGTGGCTTTGCAGCTCCCGACCCCATTTTTATTGTTGGTCTGCCCCGGGCAGGCTCCACTTTGCTTGAGCAGATACTTGCGTCCCATTCCGAAGTTGATGGGACGATGGAATTACACAATATTCTGGATCTCGCAAAGCGACTCCGGGGCCGGGATACACAGCAGGAGGCGGAACCGAGATACCCCCGCATCCTAAGCGAACTAGACTCCTCTCTATTTGAAAAGTTCGGGCAGCAATTTATTGAGCAAACTCAGGTGTATCGATCAAGCGCGCCGTTCTTTATTGATAAGATGCCGAACAACTTTTTTCACATTGGCCTGATCAAGCTAATCCTACCCAACGCCAAGGTCATCGACGCAAGACGCCATCCCATGGCCTGTTGCTTCAGCGGTTTCAAGCAACTCTGGGGGGAGGGTCAAGAGTTCTCATATGGCTTAACCGAAATTGGGAGTTATTACCGTCAATACGTTCGGCTTATGGCGCATTGGGACGCCGTTCTTCCGAACTTTGTTCTGCGGGTCCAGCACGAGGATGTCGTCAATAACTTAGAGGGTCAGGTGCGTCGCCTTTTGGACTTTTGCGGGCTTCCATTCGAGGAAGCATGCCTGGAATTTCACAAGACGGACCGCACCGTCAGAACGCCGAGTGCAGAACAGGTTCGACAACCGATTTATCGATCTGGTCTCGATCAATGGCGGAACTTTGAGCACTATCTGGACCCACTCAAGCTGGCACTCGGGAATCAACTACTCGAGACTTATGATATCCCCGCTCCTCAATGATCTTTTCTGAATCGCGGCAATTCATTTTTTTCGCGGTGCCTAAAACAGGTACTCATGCTGTTAGGGATGCTTTACGGCCGCACCTGTCGTCATCCGACTGGGAGCAGCAGCTTCGGTATGGACAACAGCTCTCACCTCTGCCCGAAATCGCAGCGGTAAATCATGGCCACGTGAGTTATCGACAGCTAGGCAAGGCCATCAGTAGCGAAACTTTGGATACATTTTTCCGATTCGCGTTCATCCGACACCCCTATGACCGTTTCGTATCGGTATGTGCTTTCCTGGCGAGGGCCGACGCAAGCTACCACCAAAATCCGGCCGACTGGATGAAAAGAGCCCTGGAGAGACCGCAGTTCTGCAAACGGGTGCTGGTTGCCACGCAGCACTCTTTACTCAGTGACGAGAGTGGCGACGTCACGCTCGACTTTGTCGGTCGCTTCGAATCTTTCCAGACCGACTTTAACTTCGTTTGTGACCGACTCAATGTGCCTCTGGTAGCGCTCACGCATCGCAACACCTCCGAGCACAAGCCGTATCAACAGGTTTTAGACGATGAACTCTGCGAAATACTATTGAAGCGATATGAGACTGACTTTTCGGTCTTCAATTACTCCCCGTAATAAACTCTCGCGCTCGCTGCGGCTTCAAGGCTGCCGCCAACACACGCTGATTAATGATCGGATTAATGCCGACTTTGTTGGACTGCGTTACCAGCACTCTAGGGTCCGGTTTTAACGCGGCCTGAGCTTTTTTCAGTAGCGCTTGATACCCCTCGATGCCCTCCGCCATAAAGCCGTACAAAGACCAGTGATTGCGCCAGTCATGCACCAGATCAAACAACAGATCGTGATAGTACTCCAGCACCGCCGCGTCATTGTCCGGGTTGGCTGAGCAGTCTGCGATCAATTCGCTGACAATAGCGGACATCTCGCCAGGCGCCATGACAGGGGCTGCAGGGAAACGCTCTGCCCTGAGCGTTCGTTTAAGATTTTCATCATAGAGAACCGGCATAGGGGAAGTCAGCTGAGGATCTCGCTGCACGCCGCGAACCATGCGCCAAAATGCGGCCGACCCGGCTATATCAATCACCAAGTGGATGCGATCTGACGAACTCCCGTTGACCACCCGATGACGTCGCCATGAATCAAAAAGCCACGCCTCTCCCGCCGCCATGTGCACTTCCTCTGAGCCGCAAAAAAATCGAACAGAGGGCTCTGTCACAATCGGCACATGTATTCGGATCCTGCTGTACCAGTGGTAATTAAAATCAACGTGTTCCTGTACTTCTGCTCCGGGCGCCAGACGCATTAGACGACTCCGCGCCACAACTTCGTCAAAGCTACTGACCACCTGCATCAAATAAGGGGAGTCGTGTAACGCTTGAGTTGCCGCCATCTGGCCGTCGAAACCGTCTCTAGGCTCTCCGTTGATCGCAACCAGTGGAACAGCGCTGTTACCTGCCAATCCGGAAGGGTGGGGTAACCATAGCTCGGGAGACAATCGATTAATTTCTCCAGACAGAACCTCCGGGTCAAAGCGGAAGGGGAGCTGTAAAAATGGTCGGTCCAGTTCCACTCAGAACCCTTACCCAGATTGGGCTTTCACCCACTCGAGTATGGAAGAAAAATCTCGGGAGCCATGATTATCAGCCTGATGCGCCGAATAAGCGGCCATCGCCAATTTGCCCATCTGATTGTTAAGGCCACCGGCATCTGCCACTTCGCAGGCAAGACCCAGATCTTTAACCATCAAATCAACCATGAAACCCGGTTGATAGTTATTGCTGGAGGGTACACCGTCCATCACGTCAGGCCACGGGTTATACACCTGCAACGACCAGTTGTTACCGGAGCTGGCCTTCATAATATCGGACAGTACGGCCGGGTCGAGTCCATGAGCTTCACCCATCGCAAGTGCCTCAGAAGTGCCGATCATGTGAATCGCTAGCAGCATGTTATTCGCCGCTTTAGCAACCTGCCCGGCACCGGCGGGACCAGCGTGAAAGATTTTCTCTGGGCTGCCCATTCCCTCCAGAATGGCACGCGCGCGCGCGAAAGATTCCGTGCTGCCACCGCACATAAAAGCGAGGGTGCCTGCCGCCGCCGCGGCTACACCACCGGATACAGGCGTATCCATAAAATCAATGCCGAGCTCCGCTGCGGCCTCACCCACCTGGCGGGCGGTGGCAGCATCGATGGTACTGGCGTCCAGAATCAGTGTGTCTCGCGACACCTTGGCCAACAAACCGTCCTCACCAAGAAACGTACCCGCCACGTGCTTGCCTGCAGGCAGCATGCTGATAATGACCTCAGCTCCCTGAGCCGCCTCAGCCGCAGACTCGGCAATGGACGCACCCTCAGCCGCCACTGCCGCGCAAGCCGCTTCGACCAAATCGAAAACCGTGAGGGAATGGCCCGCGGCTAGCAGGTTCTTGGCCATCGGCCCGCCCATGTTGCCCAAACCCAAAAACGCGATCGCGGCCATCTGTTACTCCGGTAATCCGAGTGCCGGCATATTGACCGGCGCAGTGAAAAAGGTCTCGACAACATCAGCAGGCACTGATGCGAGGTCAGCATAAGCCCAAACAGGAGAGCGGTCTTTATCCACCAGCAGTGCCCGCACGCCTTCGGCGAATTCCGGGTGTCGCATAATGTTGCAGCCCAGCACGAGCTCGGACTCAAAGACCGCCTCTAAGCTAGCCTCCCGCGTTTGATTTAACTGACGGAAAATCCAGGTCGCCGCTAGGGGCGAGCCGTGGGCAAAGCCATCCTGCGCCTTGGCAAGCCATTTATCGTCGCCCTGCCAGTTCATCACGCGGTCATGGATGGTGGCGAGATCATCGCCCACCATCCACTCGTTAATGATATTGATGTGGGGCTCAATCTGCGCGTCGGGCGGCTCACTGCTTGATTTCATGCCAGCGAGTAACGAGCCAACCAGCTCATGGTTGCTGGCCTCATCGCCAGACCAGGCCTGCGCGGTCAAGCCGCCGAGCAAGTCAGCCTTTTGATCGTTGCCGAGGAAGTGAGTGCCCAAGCCACAATAAAGCGCATCGGTAGCATTAATGTGGGAGGAGGTCAGCGCCAGAAAACGTCCGACCTGGCCTGGCATACGGTTAAGGAACCAGCTGCCACCGACATCCGGAAACAGTGCAATCGTGATTTCAGGCATGCCAATTCGGGTGCGCTCACTGACGACCCGATATCGACACCCCGCGAGAATCCCGAGCCCACCGCCCATCACCACGCCGTGACCCCAGCAAATCAAGGGCTTGGCATAAGTGTGCAGCAAGTAGTTCATCCGATACTCCCGAGCGAAAAAATGCTCGGCATACTCACAGGGACCACCCGGCGTTTCGATGCAGGAATTGCGCAGGGCTTGTACATCGCCACCCGCACAAAATGCCTTCTCGCCTGCACCATCGATGACCACCGCCACCACGTTGGCCTCGTCAGCCCACGCCTCGAGACGGTCAGTAATCACGTCCACCATTTCGCGGGTCAGCGA
>CALKEI010000016.1 GCA_938085095.1 uncultured Luminiphilus sp.
CTGCCGAGCGGGTCTGTGCCACTATCCCATGCAATATCCATTGTCGGTTCGGTCGGTGGCAGGACAAATGGAACTGCGAACCCGATGACCTTGAGCCAAATCGGATATTTATACTCGCTATAAATCAGTCCCAACGATAGTGAGATAACGGCCATTACTGCAACGATGCGGATTGAACGTTTCATCTTTGTCTCGCGTTCTGTAGTGCTCATGGTTCATTCAAACTCCTGATATTTTCTCGTTAGGTTGCAGACTTACTTCTTTTGATTAATCAACGCTTCTGTTTTGGCAGAAACAGGCGCTTTGATCATGCCCTCAATCTGATCCAGCAGGTTCTCCAAGAATATTTCGGCATCTCTGCCACGGAACGAATCGCCACTCTGTGCCCTGCGGGTAAGTGCCAGCAGTCCCAGGGCGTTGGAATTCTCCAACCGCATTAACAGCAGTGACAAATCCATGCCGGGTAATTGATCAACGATGGCCTGTGTTATGATTTCGAGAGATTTGGTGACAGGCTCTACATCCAGCAAGGGCCGCGGGCCGGCAATCAGGTACTGCCCGAAGCGCGCGAGGTAAGCCCGGTGGCTCGGGTCCTTCCGGCAAAGAGACACGACTGCTTCAATATAGACTTCACAGGCTTGCCGGATGGTCAACGTGGAATCCGCGCGGGTGACTTGTTCCAGAATTTCCCGCCGCCGCGTTTCGGTCCGCAAATCGCGCCGCTCGCGAATAGCACTGATCAATCCGTCGCGACCGCCAAAGTGGTATTTCAGTGCAGACAGGTTGCGCTGCCCGGCTTCACGCAGGAGGGCCCGGTCGGAGACCCCGTCGATGCCTTGTTCCAGAAACATCTTCTCCGCGGTTTCGATAATATGTTGCCGGGTGATCTCCGACGTTTCATAGCCTTGTTTGACGGTATTGTTCGTCATTCGATGGGCTCTCCCCAGACTTCCAGATGGTTGCGCCGTTCCACAGGGCGGCGGGTACGCAGGTTCAACAAGGGGGCCAGTCCGGTGCGCTGATACACCCCTTTAATCGTTTGTTGCGCCTCGTGGCTGGCTTCGTCGTAGTGCGACTGTAAGACCTGTAACAGGTAAAAACGGTAGGGCATCACAACCGTGGTGAGCTTTCGGTCGCGCCATTCAAACTCCGCCATGCCGATAAAGCGTTGAGCGGGATCATCAAGTCCATTGGTGCCGGCGCTCAGGTCGGGCTGGTCGTCCAGCCACTGGTTGGCGAATGTGACATGGGCGGTGATTTCGGGGAGGTATTCTGTCGCGATGAACTCCAGCAGCTGGATCAATGTGTCGGGTAGTTGATTGTCGTTCATCGGCGTCATTGCTGCCTGCGCGTATTCGCTTCGGTTTTCCTCGCCGCTATTGACCCGCTCTACCCAACGCGCAACCCGTGGCGCTGTCCGTCGCATGACCTGCGCCGGGTGGGGGTCTCGATACAGATGACCGTACATCGGTCCCATCAAGGAGAAGTCGGCCAGCGTGGGTTCGAAGCCAAGAATATAGGGATACTCCACCAGGTGCTCTGATAACAGTCGCAGAAATTCTGCGTAGGCGGATTCAATCACAGTAGCGTTTTCCACTGACGCACCAAAGAAGGTGGTGGCAGCGCGCATCTGACCACTTGCGGCCTGCCACAGGTTTTCGTAGTCCGCATCACTCACATGCGCCGGAAACAAGCAGCGGAATTCCGAGCGGATGGTGTCCAGATTAATCTCGTCAAAGTTCCAGCGGTAATGCATAGCGGCGCGCAGCAGGCCCTCGCCACCAAACAACTCAAATAGATAGGCGATCGAGCGCAGCATGGGTGAAGCCGGCAGCAGGGGGTAGCGGGACAGCCCGGCATTGCTGCAATGGTGAAGGATATCGGCGCCGTCCTGTACCACCGTGCCATCCGGGCACGCCAGCACCGGCATGATCATGCGACCGATTTGGGGAAGCACCTCCTGCTGATACTGCTGATCCCAAGGGCCAGTCTCCTCGAAGGGAATCGCCTGCTTGCGAAAGTAGCTGCGCACTTTTGCCGTGTAAAGCGAGCTGGGAATGCCAAACAGTTTGTAGAGTCCGCTCATGCTGTCTTTGGTTTTCGTTGCGCCTTGTTTTCGTGGAAAAAAAGATTGACATCCGTAGTGCTGTAATCAATATAATACATCGACTTAATTGATTCAATGAATTAAATAGGGTAACGAATTAACCCATTGGTCGACTCCGATGCAAACTAGGTACGAATAATGTGGCACGGAAATCACGTTTAGATACTAAACAGCCGAGAGCACGCTTTGAATGATCCGGAGTTGGCGAGAGTCCGGCAGCACAACAAAAACAGTGAGGAACGAGAATGCGATACGACAAACTCTTTGGTTACCTACCGTCAATTACGGTTGCAGTGCTAGCGAGTGGGCATGCGATGGCCCAGGAGCGAGCGCTTGAAGAGGTAATTGTTACTGCGACCAAGCGCTCACAAAGCATTCAGGATGTGGCGATGACGGTGACTGCATTCAGTGCGGAACAGATTCGAGAGGCCAATATCCAAAACGCCACCGACGTCGCTTTGCTGACACCAAGCCTGG
>CALKEI010000017.1 GCA_938085095.1 uncultured Luminiphilus sp.
GCGCTGGCTGACGCAATCGGGTGGTCCGGCAACCCGCAGTCGGATCCGGAACACCTCATGGCGCTTGCCGGCAACCAATCCCTTCCCAGCGCTCAGCCTATCGCCACCGTTTATGCCGGCCATCAATTTGGTCAGTACAACCCGCAGCTTGGCGATGGCCGCGCTACCTTGTTGGGTGAGTGGATTACGCCGACGGGCGGGCGCTTCGACATTCAGCTCAAGGGCGCCGGGCCCACCGCCTACTCGCGTGGCGGAGATGGTCGATCACCGATTGGGCCGGTGATCCGCGAATACCTGGTCTCGGAGGCCATGCACGCACTGGGCGTTCCTACAACCCGCGCACTCGCCGCTGTTGGCACCGGTGAACCCGTTATCCGAAATCGGATCGAACCCGGCGCAGTGCTCACTCGGGTGGCCAGCAGCCATCTGCGTGTCGGTACCGTCCAATACTTTGCCATGACCCGGGGAGGTGATGATCTAGCCACTCTGGTGGACTACGTCGTAGACCGGCACTTCACTCATCCGCCGTCAGGGAGCGAAAACCCCACGTCCGAATCGCCCGCAGCGATGCTGCTGGACGGAGTATGCGAGGGGTTTGCCAAGCTGGTTGCCCACTGGCAGGTACTGGGCTTTGTTCACGGCGTGCTGAATACGGACAACGCCCTCCTGTGTGGAGAAACAATCGACTATGGCCCCTGTGCCTTTATGGACCACTTTGATCCACAGGCGTGTTTCAGCTCTATTGACCGTCAAGGTCGCTACGCCTGGCCCAATCAGCCGGGCATCATGCACTGGAATCTCGCTGTGCTGGCAGAGTGCCTGTTAACGTTAATCGACGACGACAACGAAACCGCGCAACAACTTGCGCAAGCCATTGTCGACCGTTACCCGCGACGGTTCCATGAGAATCATCAACGCCAACTCGCCGCAAAGCTGGGTCTGGATGACGTCACGGAGGCCGATAGCGGCTTGATCCAAGCTTTTCACGAGCTGATGGCATCAGAAAACCTCGACTTTACGCTCGCTTTTCGATGGCTCACCGAGCTCGCCAATCAAACGCTGGAGCACTCCCCGCTTCCAGAGATCTTTGCGGCCCCACCAGCACTCACCGCTTGGGCGGAGACATGGCAAGCGAGGCGCAAGGCCAATGTGGGAGACACCAACGCGATTACGAGCGCCATGTGTACCGTGAATCCGACGGTGATTCCCCGCAACCATTTAGTGCAGCGTGCTATTGATCTCGCCGAAGCGGGTGATGTGGCGTGGGTCCGAGCTATGGTAAAGCGGAGCCAATCGCCATTTGGCTGGCAGACCGACGATCTGGAATGGGCCAAACCGCCCGAGCCTGAAGAGCGGGTCACACGTACTTTTTGCGGCACCTGAGCGTCTTATTCCCGGACATTTTTTCGTTCGATCAGGACGAGGCTCGATTGAGCAACGTATAATCCCAACGACACCATGGAGACACCACGTTGACCACCGAGTTCCTCGGAAAACGCTTGTCAGGACCTTTCACGATTCCATCGGGTATTGTGACAACGGCGCCTGCCATTATTCAGCGGGTGATGGACACCATTCCCGAGATCGGTGTCATCACGACCAAAAGCATCGGCTTTGAGCCCCGGTCCGGAAATCGGGAGCCGGTCTATAGCCAGTATGCACCGGGCTGTTTCGTCAACGCAGTGGGCTTAACCAACCCGGGAGTAGACGAAGCCTTTGAAGGACTGAAACGTCTCAACGTGCCAGCAGATCGATTTTTGCTGGTTTCGATTTTTGGCGGATCGGTGGAGGAGTTTGTTGCGGTCGCCCGCAAACTGGCGCCCGTTGCAGATGGGCTGGAGCTCAACCTCTCGTGCCCTCATGCCAAGGGATACGGTATGGCAATGGGCCAGGACCCCGAGATGGTGCAGGAGGTCGTTGCCGCAGTCTGTGAGGCGGTCGATGTTCCCGTGATTCCCAAACTCACCCCCAACGTGGATGACATCGCGATCATAGGACGCGCCGCCCTGAAAGGGGGTGCTGCGGCTTTGTGCGCTATCAATACCGCGGGACCCGGCTATACCGAAAGCCATGGTCAGCCAGTGCTCAGCAATGTTATGGGAGGCATGTCAGGCAAGGGGGTGCTGCCCACCGCTTTGAAGGCACTGCGGGCGCTGCGTCAAGAAACCGACTTGCCGCTTATTGGCTGCGGCGGTTTTTCGTCAGCGGAGGACTGCCGCGCAGCCGCCCGATGCGGTGCCGATATCCTCGGTATTGGCTCCGGTTTGACCGGTATGAACAGTGAGGACATGCGTCGCTACTTCAGCGACCTGGCTCGCGATCTGGCAGACGGAACGAATCAGGCCAGCCAACAGATTCGCTTTGATATCGACATGGACTTCAAGCCCTATCAAGTCGTTGAAAACGAGATTGTGTGCGACGACATCACCGTCGTGACACTGGACGGAGATCTCGATATCCGGGCAGGCGAATATGTCTTTGTATGGGTACCGGGGGTGGGCGAGAAACCCTTTTCCTGCCTGACCCATGACCCTGTCCGTCTGGCGGTCATCAATGTGGGGCCATTCACTGATCACTGCTACCAGCTCTCTCCCGGAGATACCGTTTACCTTCGGGGCCCCCACGGGGTCGCCGTGGCGCCGCCGGAAGGTACGCACATTGTCTGCGTTGCGGGAGGCACGGGGCTGGCCGCGGTGTACCAGATCGCTGAAGACTTCGGCAGCACTGAGCTCCCCGCCGATATTTTTGTGGGTGCACGCACCGCCAATCGCCTCTACTTTCGGGATGAATGTGATCAGGTTGCTCGCGTAACGATTGCGACAGATGACGGTAGTGCGGGATTTGAAGGCCGTGTCAGCGACGCGCTGGCAGATTTTTTGTCACAGCAATCAGAATCGTCCTTGGCGAAAATGGTTTTTTACAACTGCGGGCCGGCCCCCATGATTCATGCAAGTGAAGCGGTCCAAAAAAAGTATGTCTCCTCGGATCGTATCTTCAGCGCCATCGACTATCTGACCAAGTGCGGGGTCGGTATCTGTGGCGCCTGTGCCTCGCCCGACGGCCGTCGGATCTGCGTGGACGGACCCTTTATCAACGATGGATTAGCCGAGCGCCGCGCGACATCGCGCTGACCAACAACCTGCACAGCCAGTGGTCACGTCTGCAGGCCCGGGCATACCCCTGAACACGCCCCCTCCATGCACTGCGCAAAAGCTGACAAGCGACATGTGTCCAGTTGACTGAAGGGCAAATCGCGTCATCATGCCCTCATCAGACTTTTCCTGGAGACGGAGCTCGTTAGGATGAAAGAGAATCTGCTGCAGCAAGACAAGCTCACCTGGACACATTATTCAGAGGACGAGGATCATCCATTCCCGGTCAGTTACTGGGGCACCATTTTGGATATTGATGATGCGGGTCATATCAGTGCGTTGTATCGCTGGGATCCAGGGCAGTTTTGCCATTTTCATCGGCATGTCTGCGCCACTACCTCCCTCGTTCTCGAAGGAGAGTTGCACGTGAAAACCATTGAAAATGGCGAAGTGGTCGACACCACCATCAGGCGCGTTGGGGACTATGCCAAGAAACCTCCCGGTGACGTGCACATGGAACAGGGTGGACCCGACGGCGCGCTGTTGCTGTTTGAGCTGTATGCGCCAGATGGTCAACTCACCGAACAGCTGGACCAGGACGGCAACACACTGCGCACCCTGACAACAGATGATCTACGACGCTTTTTCAACAAACAGCAAGCGGCGGCCTGAAGCCACCACTGCTAATCGAGGTCCATTCTCATGACCGGAGACATTCACCCGCTGGCACCCCACTCTCTGCCGCCTTTTGTCGGTGCCGCCGACGGCAGTGACCCACTATTCTCTGCGATCATCTTTATCGTGATCCTCGCAGTACTGGGTGTCGGCGTCTTCTACCTCAAACTGCACGCCATACCCGAGCAGCTGGCTCATAAACACGGTAACACCCAGTCGCAGCTGATCATGGTTCTGGCCCTCTTAGCGCTGTTTACGCACAACAATATTTTCTGGGTCGCCGCGCTGATTATTGCGCTGTTAAAGCTGCCCGACTTCCTCACACCGCTGAACAACATCTCTGAGTCGCTAAAAAAATTGGCTCCTGACAGCGGTGAGCAACCCCCTCCTCCCGTTGAGAAGTCCGAGGAGGTGCAGTAGCCATGTTCGAACTCATTCTCTGTTCTTTGGTTACTGTGCTGCCCGACTACCTCTTTCGCCGCTACCGCGAAGGAAAACGCTGGGGCGAGCAGATCACCTTCTTCACTATGTGGTATGAGCTGCGTTGGGGTATTACCGCTTGCCTGATCCTGACCGTGAGCTTCATCACCGTCGTATTTTATTACCACCCCTCCACAACCAATGCCGGACCTTACTTCCGTACGATTCCCTTGCTACCAGAGGGGGGCGGCCGAGTAGAAGAGGTGTTCGTCAATAACGGAGAAGCGGTTGAAACCGGCGATCCGCTCTTCAGCTTGCTCGATAGTAGCCAGGTCGCAGCGGTCAATGTCGCAGAGAGCCAGCTCGACCAGATAACGTCTGCATTCGCTCAGGCCGAGGTGCAACTTGAGGCGGCCAACGCGACGCTGGTTCAGGCAAATAGCGCGTTGGCGCAGTCTGAAAACGAACTCTCGAAAAAGAAAGAACTCTCCTCACGTGGCCAGCAACTCGTCAGCAAAATTGAAATCGAGCGACTGGAAAATACCGTGGCCCAGCGCAAAGGTGGCGTTCAGGCGGCACAAGCCAATGTTTCTGCCGTAAAGACACAAATTTCTGATGTATTGCCCGCGCAGCGTCAGAGTGCGCTCCGTCAGTTGGAACAAGCACAGGTCGCACTCGATAAGACCATTGTTTATGCAGGGGTGGATGGGCAGGTCGCGCAGTTCTTCCTGCAGCGGGGCGACTATGTGAACCCCATTCTGCGACCAGCAGGAGTACTGATTCCATCTGATGGCCCTGAATCGGGGCGCTTCCAGATCGCAGCTGGCTTCAATCAACTTTCCGCGCAGGTGATCAAGCCAGGCACCATCACCGAGGTGGTGTGCCTTTCCAAACCCTTTTCAGTGATTCCCATGATTGTCACTCGGGTGCAACCGGTAGTGGCTGCAGGGCAGCTAAAGCCCGCTGATGTCCTGCTCGATGCTCAACAACGCGCCCGTCCCGGCACACTGACGGTGGTCATGGAGCCCCTCTATGAGGGCGGTCTAAACGATGTCATGCCAGGCAGCAAGTGTATCGCCAATGCCTACACCAGTAATCACGAGCTGCTCGAGGAAGGCGATCTGGGCTTCGGCGAGACGCTATTCCTGCACATGATCGATACCGTGGGTGTGATCCACGCCATTATTCTCAGGATGCAGGCGCTTCTGATGCCCGTGCAGATGCTGGTCTTTGGCGGGCACTAAGCCTTCACCGGGAGACGCCAGATAAGATTGGCGTCACCCGGTTTTGTGAGAGTCGGATGCAAAGGCTTTAGATCCGGGCCCGAACCTCTCGCGTAATCGGTACAGACCTTAATGATCAGGTGTATCCCATGACGCGTTCTTTCTCTGCGCATAACGGTAATAAATCGCCCGCCGCTCCGAAGCTCGCCTCATCGACCGGCATGATGCGGCGACTCGCGCCCTTTGGTCTCACCGCCTGCGGCCTTACCTTTGTTTTGACTGGCTGCAGCAGCACCTCAGTGGATGACTATCAGGCGCGGAAGCCCGCTTTCGAGCCTGAGACCTTCTTTAATGGTGCACTGACAGCACATGGCGTGGTGAAAGATTTCTCCGGTACCGCGATTCGGCATTTCAGCGCTGACATTACAGGTTGCTGGGCAGATGGTGTCGGCACCCTGGATGAGGACTTTGTGTTTGACAATGGCGAGGAACAAACCCGCATCTGGACCCTAAGGCCAACTGAGGCGCGGACGTACATCGGCACTGCCGGGGATGTGGTCGGCGAGGGTGTGGCGCGATGGGAGGGCAACGCCATGTTCTTCGACTACACCCTTCGCATCGAGCTGGAAGACGGGCCCATAGACGTGAAAATTGACGACAGGATGTATCGCGTCAGCGAAAACGTTGTGATCAATGAATCCAAAATGCGGAAATTCGGGTTTGGCGTTGGTGAGATTCTGCTCACCCTTATTCGACATCCCGAGGTCTCCTTTACCTGCCCATCGTAAACAGGCACCGCTCAAACCATCATCGACACAGTTACGGGTATAAGCAATTTCGGGGCGGCCAACAGGCCGCCCCGGAGAGCGTCTGTCACGGCCATCCCTCTATCAGCATCCTGATTTCGGCAAACTTTTCGCGTCAGGCATAAAAAACCCCGCAGTAAGCGGGGTTGGCAGCAGTGTGCTGATCAACTGGCTTTCTTCATCCAAGTTTGTAGCACCTGCATGATGACGATCGACCCGAGAAAGACCATCTGAATCGGACTCAGCGCGGGCAAACCTGATACCTGATCAATAAAGCCTTGCGCAGTCGCAGAGAGCGATTCCGTCTCGCCAATGACGGCAAATCCGGTGGCGATATCCTGAAATAACTGGTTAGTGTTGATCATCAACATCGTCATAAAGGCGGCCACGGAGAGGCAATACGCTGTAACCAGTAGCTTGCCGATCACCGGAGCGTCGCCATTCATATAAATATTGCTGGTCATTCTGAAGCCCAACCAGATCGCCACTATGTAGCCCAGAAACCATACGGCATTCCCCGACATAAAGCCTGCGAGCAGGTTCCACATATCCATTTCAGTCATAGTTACCCCTTAATCATTATTGTTGAGTGCCTGACGGCGACTTCAGTATCGTTGATGGGAAAAATTAAACAAGAACAAATCTAGGGCGCTGCGAGGGTCACGAAGACGGGGGGTGAAAATGAACCTAAGACTGAGTAATGGGGGCAGTTGAGTGAATTTGGGGGTCTGGCTCCGTGAACTGAAATTCATTGAGCTTGATGTCATCGAGCCCCATCTGATCGAACGGATCCTCAAGCAAATCCTGCAAGTTGTAGAGTGAAATCAACACAAATCCGTTGACGGTGTTCAGTACATAGATGAGCCATCGCGGATCGTCGTGGAGGTTGTAGACCAGATTGGGCGTGAAGATAAAGGGCAAAAAATAGAGTGACAGTAGCAGGTAGGCTCTCAAGCTGACGGGCGTGCCGTGCATCTTGATGCCGTTGAGGCTCTCTATGCTCTCTTGAATATCCTGAATAACGCGCATCATCTTCAGACTGGCATTGCCCGATATCGCGTCATTTTTTGGCGTACTCAACGCATAAACCTTCCGAATGAGGCCCCTCACCTCGTCCATGCCATGGTGCTCCGAATCCTTCAGGCTTTGCGTAAACTTGTCGGAGAGCTCTGTCATCAGACCATGAATCCGACGCTTCTCCTCCGCCGGCATCTTAATGTTATTTTCGAGCCCAAAATAATAGGCGCTGATCGCCGCCTTCAGTGCACTCAGCACCCGAATCGCCAACTGGCGACGCCTAAACGCCTCCCGAATGGTAAATACGAGTGGGAACAACACCGCAATACTCAGGAAAATCCAGTCGACGTTATAGGCATAGTCCAGCCGCAGACACACATATACTGATGCAATACACAGCGCGACAATAATAAAAGTGCGGTGGTTAATGATTTCTAGATACTTGCGCATCTGACAACCCGTTCGACTCTGTCACCTCATCTTATGCGGGTGTCGATCAGGTGACAATGCGGCCCATATGACCACTGACTGTGCTCACTGCATGGACTATCTGCTGAACGGTTGCACTACCGACCTTGCTCTGAGAGCATCGATCGACAAGCCGCCTCCCGACACGAGCAATGCAAATAAAAACATCGTGCCTCAATGTCTACACGTTTTGCCTTCTGGCTGTCGGTTGCTGTTGGCTGGTAGCCCCGAT
>CALKEI010000018.1 GCA_938085095.1 uncultured Luminiphilus sp.
TAGATACGAAGGCCAAGAAACCCCAGATCAGACTGGGCTCGGCATGACGCCATAATGTTGGCCAGTTCGATCAAGGGCGATCGCCAATTGATCAACAAGGAAATCGATTTCTGCTCGCTCCGTGACAAAAGGGGGCGCCATAATCATCGCATCCCCGGTCTGACGCACCATGAGCCCTTGAGTAATCGCCGTGTCGCGGCAGTGCACCGCGGCGGCCGATTCAGGCGCCAGTCGCTCACGAGAGGATTTGTCTTTTACCAACTCAACGGCAGCGAAGAGTCCTTGCACGCGCACCTGCCCCACGATGGGATGATCAGACAGCTCGAGCAGCCGGCTCGCGAAATACGGTGCAAGGTCCACAACCCCCTGCTCAATGATCCGGGTTTCCTCGAGTATATCGAGGGTCGCCAAACCCGCCGCACAGGACGCAGGGTGCCCCGAATAGGTCAGGCCATGGGCAAACTCACCGCCCCCTGACAGCAGTACATCAGAAATCTTTTGGCTGATCAGGCTGCCTCCGAGTGGCATATAGCCGTTGGTGACCGCCTTAGCAAAGGTCACCAGATCAGGCTCGGTATCGTAGGTCTCGAAACCAAACCATTTGCCCGTGCGGCCAAAGCCACAAATGACTTCATCCGAGATCAGCAAAATGTCGCGCTCATCAAGGATGCGCTTGACCTCTGGCCAATAGGATTCCGGAGGCACGATAACCCCCCCCGCACCCTGCACTGGCTCGGCGATAAAGGCGGCGACGCGATCTTCACCCAGCTCATCGATTTTTTTCTCGAGTTCACGCGCGGCGGCGATACCGAATGCGTCGGGATCAAGATCACCGCCCTCTTCAAACCAATGCGGCTGCTGGATGTGATGAACATAATCGAGACCCATCGTCTGCTTATGCATAGCAGACATGCCGCCAAGCGACGAGGCCGCAATAGTGCTTCCGTGGTAGGCGTTGTGGCGACTAATGATCAGCTTCTTGTCGGGCTTACCCAGTAGGTCGAAGTAACGATGCACCAACTTAATTTGGGTGTCGTTAGCCTCAGACCCCGAATTGGTAAAGAAGACGTGCTGGAAGCGCTCGGGTGTGACCTGACAGAGCCTTGCCGCCAGCTCCGCCGCTGGCTGGTTCGAGCACCTGAAGAAATTGTTGTAAAAAGGGAGCTGGGCCAGCTGCTCCGCCACCGCATGCTTGATCCGCTCTTGGCTGTAGCCAAGATTGCAGCACCACAGCCCGGACATGCCGTCCTGAATTTTATTACCGTCTGAATCGTAGATGTAGACGTGCTCGGCGCGGCTGACAATTCGCCCACCATGCTGGGCGTAGTCCTCAAAATCGGTAAAAGGATGGAGGTGGTGGGCCTGATCCAACTTTTTGAGTGCTTGCGTATCGAGCGTCGCGGTCATCATGCATTCTCCTGTGATGCTGTGCGACGCCGTCCCCTGACGGATTACCCTCTGCCGCATCAGCGAATGCGGTCAGTATCACATTGGGGGATGGGCCTGTCAGTAACCCCAAAGGGAGAGCCCGGTGGACAGCGTGCGCCTCGACGCGCAAACTTCCGCCTGTAATGAGTGAGGTCCTATGAGTCTGCAACGCGTTGACGAACAATACCGTGGCCTGACCTATCCATGGGGTAGGCTAGAGCACCCGGGAGAGGAGCCTTTTGAGGTGGCCCCCGGGGTGTGGTGGCTTCGCTTCACCATGCCCGGGCCCCTAAACCACATCAACCTTTGGTTACTGGAAGACGGGGATGGCTGGACCATTGTCGATACCTGCCTCAACCTCGATTCTGCGAAAGCGCAGTGGGAGAACCTGTTTACTGGGTTTATGGCGGGCAAGCCCGTTAACCGGGTGATCTGTACCCACATGCACCCCGACCATATCGGGCTTGCAGGCTGGCTTTGCGAACGTTTTGACTGCGACCTTTATATGACGCAGGCGGAATTTCTCACTGGCAGCCTGATCATGGGCTACACCGGCGAACAGGCACCCCCACCCGCGATCTCTTTCTATCACCGAACGGGTTTTTCGGAAGACCAGCTGGCCAATTATCGGCAGCGCTTCGGCAGCTTCGGCCAGTTTGCAACGCCGCTCCCCCACAACTATCAGAGACTGACTGATCGACAAACGCTGTCTATCGGTGATCGGTATTGGCAAGTTGTCACGGGCCAAGGTCACTCACCGGAGCACGCCTGCCTTTACTGCCCTGCCCTGCAGCTTGTGATCGCCGGGGATCAGATCCTGCCCCGCATTACCCCCAATGTCTCGGTGTTCCCGACAGAGCCCGACGGGAATCCGCTTGAGGACTGGCTGGCCTCGAGCACACGACTGCTTGGCATGTTGCCGGACGACCTGCTGGTTTTGCCCGCGCATCAGTCTCCCTTTACCGGCGTCAGGATTCGGCTCAACCAAATTATTGAAAGTCATCGCCTTGCGCTCGCTAACCTCTATGACCTGCTCATGACGCCAAAGCTGTTGCAGGAGTGCTTCACCTGCCTGTTTGGCCGTGATATCGGCGACGGCGAGATCCAGATGGCGACCGGTGAAACCGTGGCGCACCTGAATTATCTTTGGCATCGCGGTAATATTCAGCGGCGGATTAACGCCGACGATCGGTATGAATACCAGTCGGACCCTGAGGCGCGTTATATCGACGCCGAGTAAAAGCCTTTGAAAACACTGAGTAACCGTTTAAAAACACTGCTCTACCGCTGGTACTACCGGCGGATGAACCGGCTGGCTTGGGACGCCACCCCGCTACCCGACGTCAACACCAGTTTCCTGCAACTGCCATTGCCAGAGCAGTCACTGGCTGCTCGCATGTACCACGGCTCCCGTCATCGGCCACTGATCATCTACTTCCATGGTGGCGGCTGGACCATTGGCGACCTGGATACCCACCACCCGTTTTGCTTGCATCTCGCGGATCAGACACGTTGCACGGTGATGTCCATTGACTACCGGCTGGCACCGGAACACCCCTTTCCCACCGCCCATGAGGATGCGTTAGCGGCGTCTCGCTGGATCCTCGATAACCTCAATGCGCTGGCCCCCAACAACGGTGAGGTAGTCATTGCCGGCGACAGCGCGGGCGGGAACCTGACGCTGGCCACCGCCGTGCGCTTACCCGATGAGCCTCGTTTGCGCGGCTGCCTAATGCTTTATCCCGCCGTGCAGCACTACCATGCGGGCATGCGCTCTTATACCGAGCACGCCAAGAGTGGCCCCCTGACGACATCGATTATGCGCTGGTTCCTCGACACCTATCTTAACGGGCTCGCTCCGGCTGACCCGGCAATTGAGATTATGTTCCCGGATCGGCGCGTCCCGCTCAGCGGATTTCCGCGCTCATTGCTTGTCACAGCAGAAAGGGATCCCCTGCGGGACGACGGAAGACGGCTGGCAAACGCTTTGCAGCGTGCCGGTGTCACGGTGCAGCACGAGCACTTCTCTCAAGAAGCTCACGGCTTCCCGTGCTCCGAGGGTCCAACCCCCGGGCACGAGCGCTTTATGGCGCTGACTAAAACCTGGATCGAAGCGATTAGCGCACGGTGATGCGTTCAAGAATCTCCATAATTTCCGCCTTGCTGAGCAGCCGCGGCGAGACATAACCGTCGCTCTCGTCCATTGCCGCATGGGCCAGTGCTGTCCATTCGGCTGACTGGATCCGAGCGTCTGTGTCTGCGATGCCAACCTTCGAAATCAAATCTGTCACCGCATCAACAAACGCCTGTGCTCTCGCGGCGGGTGATGCGGCGTCAGACACTTGCGTCACCACCGCAAGTTCGGCCAGAGCCGTTTCTGCTTCCGCAAGACAGGCTTTGAGCACATGAGGCAACACCAGCGCGTTAGCCTGACCGTGGGGAATGCCAAAACGCGCCCCCAACTGATGCGCAATGGCATGCACATTACCGACTCCCACCTGATTAATGGCAATCCCGGCATGGTACGCCGCGACAGCCATACCCTGCCGGGATTCAATATCCCCAGGATTTTGCACCGCTCTCTCCAGCCACTGGAAAACACCCTGAACGGCCAAGCGTCCATTTTCCTTGCGTGTGCCCCGATCCCAAATGCAGATGTACGCTTCGATCCCATGGGTGAGCGCGTCGATGCCGGTTGCCGCAGTCACCGGCGCCGGCAATCCCAGAAGCAACTCCGGGTCCAGCGCCACCGCCTGCGGGAGCAGCCCCTCAGCCACAATAATATGCTTCAGCTTCTCTACGGGGTCTTTGATCACCGCCCCCATGGTGGCCTCGCTACCCGTGCCCGAGGTCGTGGGGACGGCGTAAATGGGAACAATATCGTCCGGTGTTTTGTTCAACCCAACCCATTTATCGGGTGACTCGTCACTCGAGCGGGTACAGGCGATAATTTTCGCGGCATCCATAGAGGAACCTCCTCCGACCGCCACAACCGCCGTGCAACCTGCCGATCGCAGCACCTGTGACCCTTCAACCACGTGGGCGAAGGTGGGGTCCGGGTCGACACCGGCGTACCAATGAAGATTAACGCCAGCGTCAATCAGTCCGGCCAACGCCCGCTCGGCCAGTCCCAGCTCTTTGAGTGCCTTGTCGGTCACCACCAGCACATCGGTGTGCCCAATGTCGACAATGCGACGACACAGGTCAGCGGTAGCGCCTTGTCCAACGTAAGACAGGTGCACGCCCGCGGCCTTATTTCCAATCAGTAATTTGATCAGTCCTAATTTAAAACCCCGCTTGAATCGTCTAACTGGCATGGATCGCAACATACCGCCTCCCAGATATTACTTAGTCAGGGTAGTCTATCTGTCCAAGACCACTGGCAACAGCCTGTGATCCGCTATAGGGAAGCCTAAACACTATGGACAGACGCTACATCGAGTTCACCACACCCGAGTCCGCCCAATTGGTTACCGATAACCCACCGGACCCTGCCCGGGGCGAGGTGCTGATTGCGGTGCGGCACGCGGGTATCAACCGTGCCGATCTGTTGCAGCGTCTTGGGCTCTATCCGCCCCCTGACGATGCGTCTCCCATCCCCGGGCTGGAAGTTGCCGGCGAAGTCATCACGGTCGGCGAGGACTGCACTCACCTCAAGGCTGGCGATCGGGTCTGCGCACTTACACACGGAGGGGGCTATGCCACGCACGCCATTGCTCGAGAAGATCACTGTCTGGTGCTGCCAGACGCCATCACCACCGAGCAAGGCGCAGCGCTGCCGGAGGCGCTGCTAACGGTTTGGTACAACGTGTTTGAACGCGGCCGCCTGGCAACCGGAGAGACCGTATTAATTCACGGTGGTAGCAGCGGGATTGGCTCGATTGGCGTGCAGATGGCGAAGACGATGGGTGCAACAGTGCTCTCTACCGCGGGCTCTGGAGAACGTGCCAATACGGTATCTGAACTGGGAGCCAGCTTCGTCGCCAACCATCGCGAAGACAACCTCGCCGAACAGTTCACCGAGGCCGGATATGCGGGCAAGATCGACGTGATTCTCGACATTGCAGGAGGGGACCTTATGCAGGTCAATCTGGATCTTGCTGCATCGGATGGACGCATTGTCTGTATTGGCGTGATGCGCGGTATGCTGAGCGAGATCAATTTAGCGACGCTGTTTATGAAGCGCCTCACGCTGACCGGGAGTACGCTGCGTAGATTGGAAACCGCTGAGCGTGCGCGCTGCTTTAGCGCCATTCGGGAACACATTTGGCCACACATTATCGCGGGCAATATTCGACCGATCGTCGACACCGCTTATCCATTGACCGCAGTGCTCGAGGCCCATGAGCATATGCGCTTGGGAACACATTTTGGTAAGTTGGTTTTGGACTGTCAGGTAGAGTGATGGTCCATCACGAACATGGACATTACACCGCTATATGGCGTGCCATACTAAGCGGCCCACTTATCAGGAAACCATCACCCATGCGCGCACTTTTGCCCGACACCCCGACCGTGACGCAGCGAATCAGCGGGCTACTCCTCGTGCTGTTTCTCGCCAGCTGTGGCGGTGAGAGCGTTGCCGAGATCTCTGAAGCTTCAGACGACGCACCCAGCGAAATCAGCCGCTCTGTGAGCGCTGCGCCACCCCAAGACGACCAGGGCGATGCGATCGAGGAAAGCGCTAGGCGTTCCGAACGTGGACTGAAGCGGTTCGGTGTCACACCGCACTTTGGGGACCTCGACACAATGGTCGAGCGCCGAGTGATCCGCGTGCTTACCGTATATGGTCCAGGACGCTATTTTCTGGAAGATGGCCCCCGCGGCACGGTTCAGGAATACGCCGACAAACTGCAGAAAGTGGTGAATGAAGCATTCAAGACCGGTCTCCTTACCGTGCAAGTGGCCGTTATACCCGTGGCGCGCGACGAGCTATTTCCTGCGCTTGAATCAGGCTATGGCGATATTGTGATGGCGGGCACCACCATCACGGAGACTCGCCGAGAGGCGGTCGACTTCACCAACCCGGTTAGCAAGCCACTCAAAGAACTCCTGATTACCGGACCCAGCGCTCCGCCAGTCGCATCACTCGCAGACTTGGCAGGGAAAACGGTTTACGTGCGCTTATCGAGCAGCTATGCCGAGAGCATTCGCAACCTGAGTCGTGATTTGGTGGAGCAGGGAAAAGCCGCCATTCGGATCGAAGCGGTTGATGAGTCGCTCGAAGATGAGGACTTGATCGAAATGGTCAATGCAGGACTGTTGCCCTGGGCCGTTGTCGACAGCTATAAACCACAGATGTGGCGTGAGGTATTTGACCGCGTTACCGTGCGCGAAGATCTCGTGCTGCGCGAAGGCGCTCGTCTAGGCTGGGCTCTCCGGCCCGACAGTCCTAAACTCAAAAACTTCCTCAATACTTTTCTTCAGGACAACCGCGAAGGCACGCTGTTTGGCAACATTATCCGCAACCGCTACATCCGCGATTTTGATTGGACCGAGAATGCTGCAGGTGCTGAGGAGCTGACTCGCTATCGGGCGCTATCGGCGCTGTTTCGCAAATACGGCACTGACTATGGCATGGACCCCACTTTATTGGCCGCTCAGGGCTTTCAGGAATCGCGACTCGACCAAAGCGTGCGCAGCCATGTTGGCGCCGTTGGCGTAATGCAATTGCTACCCAGCACTGCAGAAGACAAGAACGTTGATATTCCCAATATTCATGAGCTGGAGCCCAATATTGAGGCGGGCGCCAAATATATGGCGTTTCTTAAAGAGCGGTATTTTAGTGGGCCCGAACTCGAGGGAATCAATGGCTCACTGCTGGCGCTAGCGTCTTACAACGCTGGCCCCGGGAGGATCCGCCGGCTGCGGCGAGTGGCGGAAGAACGGGGCTACGACCCCAACCAGTGGTTTGATAACGTCGAGGTCATTGTCGCGGAGCAGGTGGGACGCGAAACCGTGCAATATGTTGCTAACATCTTCAAATACTATCTGACCTACCGCTGGATCAATTCAGCCGATGCCGAGCGGGCAGCCGCGCGACGAGCAACAGGCATCGAGGACTCGCCCTAGCCGCTTACTCAACCTGCTTTCACGAGCCGCTCTGTCTCCTCACACCACTGCAGCCGCCCCACCTCGGCGAAACGCCGGCGGATGCCGGGAGTCGGGTTCAGATAAAAGAGGTCGCCATTAGCACCGGTCAGCGTGACAGCAACCCCCGCTTGCCGAGCAATATCGGCGTTGGCTTTCATATGCTCAGGCTGCCCGTGCACCGGAATCGCTAGGGTTGGCCTCAGTATCCGGTATAGCTCGGCGAGTTCGTCCTCGCACGGATGTCCTGAGGCATGGAGTGGAATATCAGTGTCATCGGCTGCAATCACCCTGATATCCCTGCTTCTCAAGCCCGCCACCATTCGCGCTACCGACGCTTCATTGCCGGGGATGGTTTTCGAGGACAGAATCACGGTGTCGCCGGTGTCCAAAGCCAGATCGGGATGCGTCTGCGTCACCAGTCGATGCAACGCTGCCCCCCATTCACCCTGACTGCCCGTGGCGACCGCCAACACCTCGGCCCGGGGAAGGTACCCTAGGTGCTCAGCATGAATGGGTTGAAACTGGTGAGGCAGTAAACCGACCTGCTGTGCGCACCGCGCCATGCCTGCGGCTGAGCGTCCCAGCACGCCCAGATAACGCCCAGTCTGGGCAGCGATCGCTGCCAGTGATTGCATACGCGCCACATTGCTTGAGAAACATCCGACGACAACACGGCCCTCGCATTCCTCTATCACCTGCCGCAAGCCAGTCGCCACCTCACCCTCGGAGGGTGAATGACCCGCGCGAAGCGCATTGGTCGAGTCGCAGATCACGGCGTCAATGCCTTCGTCACCCAATTGCCGAAATCGCCGAGAAGACCATGCTGAACCGACGACCGGGTCAGTATCGATCTTCCAGTCTGCGGTATGAAATATTCGGGACCGTTCTGTCGTAATACTCAACGCACAGGTCTCGGGGGTCGAATGTGTGATCGGGATCCATTCAACGCTGAAAGGACCCAGCGCGATAGAGTCGCCCGGCTCAATCTCGATGAGCGGTGAGGGCAGCGTGCCCCTGCGGCTGCGGGTCTTGTAGCGAAGCACTGCAGCAGCGAAAGGCGTGGCATAAACCGGGCAACGCAGCTGCTCCCAAAGATAAGGTAGCGCACCCAAATGATCTTCATGGGCGTGGGTAACAATGAGCCCGGCGAGCTGCTCACGCCGCTCGGTGATAAAACTCAGATCCGGCATCTGCACCGATGGCCTAAGCGCCCCGGGCACCTGCTCCAGGGTGATCCCACAGTCCACTGCAATCCATTGGTCCTGATGGCCAAAGAGATTGCAGTTCATGCCGATCTCACCGCACCCCCCCAGGGGCAGGAAAACTACGTCGCTACTGCGCGATTCGCTCATTCGAAGTCGGTTTACCAGGTATAGCCGATCCGGAATTTTAGCGATTCATCGAGCTTGTCCTTACCCTCTGCCGCGCCACCGTCATAATCGGCCGAGGCCTCTGCTGCTGCCTCCAACCCCAAAAACAGCGGAAACCTCAAACCCAGGTTAGTGCGATAGATGGATTTCTCGGCCGAAGCGAGATTAACAATATTTGCCTGACGGAAGTACAGGGTCACCTTACTGTCGAAAAGCCGTGCTTCTCCCGTGAGGTTGATGTTGATGCCCGTATAGGCGTCATCTTCTTGGGGGTCCGTAAAGTCCGTGTCCACATAGGAGATACCCACTTCGGCGTCGAAGGTGAGCGTATCGCGGGTCAGGATTTTACGGCCGTAATAGGCGCTGGCGTAGGAACGCTGGTCGATATCAGCAAACTCGTTAGAGCGAAAACCCAAGTTCACGCCAAGATAATTACGCGGGTCCGACAGGAAATAGTCGTACTTGCCTTCCACTCGCCAGTTATCCGCTGTCGGCTGGCTGGTTTTGACATCATTTCCATCATCGTCCTGAACGGGTGCGCCATCTTCGTCTGTTTCGGTAACAAGGGCGCTACTATCTTCGTAGTCAGCGCGGAGCGTAATACGATCTCGGCGACTCTCGAAAATCGTTTCCGCATCCAGATTAAGCTTGTCGGTTTCAGTATTACCGCGGTTATATTCGATCGCGCTCGTGGCGCGCCCGGTAATGCGGTATCCGTGGCCCTGCTCCCATTCCTCCGGGTTGGCCACATCCAACTGATCCAGAGCCAAATTGTCGGCGTCATCCAGCACCACCTCACCGTTCACCACCATCAGTGAAGAGAGCGCCAGTTTCTCCTGCTCGGTTGTGAGCAGTTCAATGTTTTGATCGGATTGAAGTTGAAGAATTGAAGACAGCGCGATGGTGACGTCTCCCATCCACGCAGTAGTGACATAAAGCTCGCCGTCATGGATGTCTGTGATTTCACCGTACACCACAGACTGATCCATCAACTCGATTCTGGCGGGCGGCTGGGACTCACTCGCCTCGGGCAGATCCGAATCAGATAGGCCCGGGCTGCTCATCAGCATCGTAAACAATCCGAATAGCCCGATTGCGTGTATCCTTGGTCGGTAGTCATTGCTCAACATAATCGACAGGTCTTCCAGTGATTGGTCGCGTTGAGCTGGACTGTAAGCGAAGCTCCGCGACAATGAAATTGCGGAACACGACAATTGCCGCACATCTTTTTGGTGATTCGATGACCCAACACTTTGATTACGACCTGATGGTTATTGGCGCAGGCTCAGGTGGCGTGCGGGCTGCGCGCAAGAGCGCCGAATTTGGCGCGCGTGTTGCGGTGGTCGAAAAGGCCGCACTGGGCGGTACCTGTGTGAATGTCGGGTGTATTCCAAAAAAACTGTATGTTTATGCCAGTGAGTACGCGGCTGCCTGGCGTGAAGCAGAAGGCTTTGGGTGGCGCGCAGAGAGCGTTTCATTTGACTGGGACACGCTGCGAGATAACAAAACCAAGGAGATCGCCCGGCTGAACGCGATCTACGAGCGATTGCTCGAGGCGCCGGGGGTCGAGATTATCGAAGGGCATGGGACGCTCACGGGGCCCCACAGCGTCGCGGTCGGCGACAAAACGTATCGTGCCGAGAAGATTCTACTCGCCACTGGCACCTGGCCCGCTTTGCCCGATATTCCGGGTATCGAGCTCGCGCTCACCTCCAACGAGATTTTTGACCTGCCGCGCTTCCCCGAACGGCTTCTCATCATTGGCGGTGGATATATCGCTACCGAATTTGCGAGCATTTTCTCCGGGCTGGGCGCCAACGTCGTGCAAAGCTATCGAGGCGACCTCTTTCTCAGAGGGTTTGACCACGACGTTCGGCAATTTCTGGCAGAGGAAATGCGCAAAGCCGGCGTGGATTTGCGCTTCAATCACCATGTCACCGCGCTCGAATCCGGTGCATCGGGGTCTATCATCGCTCATCTCTCTGACGGAGAAGCCGTATTCGACGCGGTGCTCTGCGCTACCGGCCGCCGGCCTAATATTGAGCAACTCGGTCTCGAGCAGACGGCGGTGTCGCTCACAGACAGCGGATATCTTGCCGTCAATGAACACTTTCAGACCGCAGAACCGAGTATCTACGCGCTGGGCGATATGACGGGCGGCTGGGAGCTCACCCCCGTCGCCATTGGCGAGGCAATGGCTTTTTCCCAAACCCAGTTTGGCGGGCTTCACCAGAGTATGAATTACGACTGCATTCCCACTGCCGTATTCAGTCAACCGCCTATTGGCACCGTGGGACTGACCGAAGAGGCCGCCGAGGCCGCGGGACACCGTATCACCGTGTATCAGTCTGCTTTTCGACCCCTCAAACATACCGTCAGCGGCTGCGATGAGCGCACACTGATGAAGCTGATTGTCGATGCAGACACCGATCGGGTATTGGGCGCGCATATGGTGGGCACCGACGCCGGCGAGATCTGCCAGGGACTCGGTATCGCATTAAAAATGGGGGCCACGAAGGCCGACTTCGATCGCACCGTGGGCATCCATCCCACGGCGGCAGAGGAATTTGTCACCATGCGGACGCCTCGTAGCTAGCCGTGGAATTGGCGGCATGGGAAGTCGTTGTGCTGATTCTGGCGGGACTAGCTGGCGGCTTTATCAACGTCATGGCAGGGGGTGGCTCAGTGATTACCGTGCCGGTCATGATTTTTCTCGGTGTACCCGGCCCTATCGCCAATGGAACCAACCGGTTACCCATTCTTGCCCATAATATCAGCGCAGCAGTGACTTATCTTCGGCACGGCTTGCCGCAATGGGGCATGATTCTCTCGCTTTCCCTATGCGCCATTCCAGGCGCAGTAGCGGGCGCCCTAGTCGGCGTTCGCATTCCAACCGAAGCCTTCAACCTGATTCTGGCAGGCGTGATGGGCGTGGTGCTGCTACTGATGCTCTCGGGTGCGGGCGCTTCTCAGGCCTCGGAGGCATCGCCCATCTCACCCCGCCGACGCCTGGCCGGCCATGTTCTGATGGTCGCGGCAGGCTTCTGGGGTGGTTTTATTCAAATCGGCATGGGGTTCATCTTGTTGCCGATCCTTAATCGCGTCCTAGGGCTTGATTTAGTCGCAGCCAACATCCACAAAGTCTTTATCATTTTGGTGTATACCGTGTCGGCGCTACTGGTGTTTGGCAGTCAGTTGCAGCTGCTGTGGTGGATTGGCGCGATTATGGCAATAGGCAATACCGTTGGCGGCTGGCTAGGCGCACGGCTTACCCTGCGCGGTGGCGACGACATCATTCGCCGGGTGGTGATCTTCGCCATCGCCGGCATGATAGTGAAACTGATATGGTTCCCGTAATGGATGGCCCAAGGAGCAGCATAAACATGATCGAGTGGACAAGGTGCCTGCGGCGCGCAGCAATCACAGTACTGTGCGTCAGCGCGTTGGGGTGCACCACCATGGCAGTGGAGACGGCTACGGCAGATCGATTTGCCAAAAAGGGCTATCAGACCTTCAGCTGGCGAGCTGAGGTACCAACCGGTGTCCCCCAGTCCATGGAAACGCTTTACCAGCTCTCGACTACGGTAAGAGAGGTGTTATCCGCAGCGCTACAAAATAAGGGTTACCAGTACCAGGCTTCGGGCGGGGACTTTTTAGTGAGCTACGCCTTCGGTGCTCGACTGGAGGGAGGCATCGAAAACGGTATGCCCAACCCCGGACCGACCAGCTCGGTCATTAACCGCAGCCCGGATCCGGCGGTCATGGACAATGCCTACGCGCTCAGTGGCCCCAGAGAGGTCGCTAGCCTAATGCTCAGCTTTGAAGATGGGGGCAATCTCGCTTCGGTCTGGTCTGCAAACATCAGCCAGGTGGTGGAAAACCAAAACCAGCCGGATCTAGACAAGGTCCGCCGTAAACTCGAGCCCGGCATCGCGAGAGCGCTCCGCGTGCTGCCAGATGCCGCTAAGCGCTGAGCCCGTAGACCTCCGGGTTTGCACAAAAAGGTAACCGCTGGCCAGACATCCCGGCCTGCAGATTCTCAAGCGCTCGGGTCACCATCGCCATGCGTGTTGAACGCGTTGCACTACCCACGTGCGGCAGTAGCACCGCATTCTCCAGGCTCAAAAACGCATGATCGGAGGGTAACGGCTCGGTCTCAAACACATCGAGACCCGCTTTCAGACGACCGCTGGACAGCTCTTTAATTAGCGCCTCTTCATCGACCAACGCACCGCGGCCTGTATTAATCAGCGTCGCACCCGAACGCATGCTCGCTAACCGCTCGCGGCTGGCGATCTGGACAGTATCTGGCGTCAGGGCGGTGTGAAGAGACACGATGTCACAACGAGAGAATACGTCCTCAAGGTCCACTGTCTCGACGCCCTCGAGCACTCTGGGTGTCCGGTTCCAACCCAGAATGCGGCAACCAAACCCGCGCAGCCGCTTTACGGTTGCCTCTCCAATAGGCCCCAAACCGACGATGCCGACGGTCGCCTGACTCAGGTCGGTTCCCAGCAGTAAGTCTGACTGCCAACCCTGAGACCATTGGCCAGTTCTCATCCATCGATCGGCCTCTGCAATCCGACGGGTTGCTGCGATCATCAAGCCCACCGCCAAATCAGCAGTGCTGTCTACCAACACACCCGGTGTATGTCCGACGGGGATGCTGGCAGCGGTTGCCGCCGCCAAATCAATGTGATCAACACCCACCGAGATCGTTGAAATCACCTTTAATTGCTCAGCGCGTGCTATGACGGATGCCGTGATCGGCGTGGAGAGTGCACACAACAAGCCCTCGGCATCAGCAAGCCAGTTTTGTAGCGTCATCTCTGGCATGGCCTCCGAACCCGACCACGTCAGCAGCTCGAACTGACCGCCTAACGGCGCGACTATATCCTCGGGCAGATCGAGGCTGATCACACACTTGGACGTCACAAGGCGCTCCTTGATATGCCTGCTGCACTATCGATCGGCTGGCTTGTGAGTCCATGACCGAAGATCAGCGACCACATCACAACCAATAGAACGATAGCACTGGTACCTAACCAGGCCAGCCCATAGCCCCCCTGTGCCAATAAGGCCGCGGCCAACAACGGACCGAGAATTCGCCCGAAGGCGGCAGAGGAGGCGGTCACGCCAAAGAACTGTCCACGTGACACAGGGGCAACCAAATGGCTCGCAATCGTGTTCATTACCGGCAGGCACAATGTGGCTGCCGAGAACACCAACAAACCCAGCGCGCCCATTTCCCACGCATGGGTCGCGACGGCTGATAGCGCCAGCGAGGCACTGAAACACAGCGCCGCACCGCGCAATACCCAGAGATTGCCGAATCGGTCCGTCATTCGGCCCAGAATGTTTCCCTGCGTGACAACCATCACGACGCCGATCAACCCGAAAAACAGCCCCACTTCGCGCGCCTGCCAGCCAAGACTTGTCGCCACCCATAGTGGAAACAGATACACCGAGGCACTGACCGCAGACGTATGAAAACAAAACTGACAGATAAAGAGCGGCAACCCAGGACGCTTCACAATCTCTCGGAGGGTCGCGGGCGGGGCATCATCCACTGCGGTATCAGCGTGATCGTCACGGGCTTTGCCCGCTGGCAACAGGGTAAAAGCCAATATCGCCGCAAGGACCGATAACACACCGGCGACCAGACAGGGCAACATGAAGTCTGTCTCGCTTCGGGCGAGCACACCACCGATAACGGGCCCGAGAATCAAACCGATCCCGAAGGCCCTGCCAATAAGACCCATCGCTCTGGATCTCTGTTCGGGTGTGCTGGCATCCGCAATGAGGGCGGTCGCCACAGGGACACCTCCCGCCATCATTCCGGCCACCGCTCGAGACACATAAACCAGCCAGAGCGTGTCAGCGATGGCAAGCAGGAAGTGAGATACCGCGCCGCCGAGCAAACAAATGCCCAGGATCCGTCGCCTGCCTACTCGATCAGACAGCCTGCCCCATATGGGCGCGACAATCGCTGCAGCGACGCTGTACGTTGCGAGAATGAAAGCGATGTCATCGGTGCCCCCGCCCAACTGCGGCGATAAAAAAGGCAAGATCGGAATCACGATGCCGAAACCAATCAAATCGACGACGATCACAAAAAAAACCAGCCACGCCAATGACTGCTGGCGCACCCGATCAATCAACGGGGTCACGATTCAGTCCAGCGCAGGGTCTCGGAGAGCGTGATGTCAAACAGATCCAGCGCGCGCGCCACACTTTGCGTGACCATGGCATCGATCGAATCAGGCTGGGTGTAGAACGCAGGCACCGGTGGCGCCACAATGGCGCCCATTTCGGTCACCGACACCATGTTGCGCAGATGTCCGAGGTGAAGGGGCGTCTCGCGCACCATCAATACCAGGCGTCGACGCTCCTTGAGGACCACATCGGCCGCTCGAGTGAGCAAAGAAGACGTCACGCCAGATGTGATCTCGCCCAGAGTTCTAATGGAGCAAGGCGCAAGCAACATGCCCCTCGTGCGGAATGAGCCGCTCGCGACCGATGCGCCCACATTGCGAACCGGATGATAAACATCCGCCAGCGAACGGATCTCGTCTACCGATCGATCCAACTCGTGATGCACCGTGAGCTCGGCTGACTTGCTCATGATCAAATGCGTTTCGATCGGTAGCGCCTTGAGTAGCTCCAGCGCGCGAACACCATACTGCACTCCTGAAGCGCCGCTGATACCGATAATCAGTCGATCCAATGCGTCACTCTCCCCCAGAAGCCAACAGGGCACCACCAGACGGCGGCGATATCACATTTTCGGGATGCTTCACGATGCATTCTTGAACTCTTCAAGCATGGCCATCATTTTTTCATGCACTTTATTGACTGCTTTCAAGGGTCGAACCATGACCTTGAACTCGCTAATCAGGCCGTCTTTTGTCTGGATCAGATCGATACCATTCACATGCGTTGTATCAAGGGTGCACTCGAACTCCAACATCGCGGTGTCGCCTTGGCGCACCTCTCGGACGTAGCGGAAATCCGTATTGAAGACCTGACCCGCCGCACTGAGATACAAAAAAGTAATATCACGGCCCTGCTGCGGGGTGTGCACAACCGGCGACCAAAAAACACAATCCGGTGACAGCAGATCATACAGTCCATCGGTCGTGCCTTTTGCCATCATTTCATGCCACTGATCGATGGCATCTTTAGCGATCTGCGTCATCTCGTTCCTCTCGATTCTGTAGATCGCCGCCCGCTGCCAGTCTGGGGGCGATCCATCACGTTATCTTGCTGCAGATCCTGTTGCGCCGCGAGCCGCATTTCGTAAGCCTGTTGACCTCTCAGCCTATCGGCCCGCCGCACCTGACGCTGATACTTTCGGCGGCGGTGGGCGTTAATGAGTCGTTGAAAACGCTCAATATCCTGCTCTCCCGATAGCCACGCTTCTACCTGCGCAATATCAATACCCAGACGATAAGCGATGCGGGACGGGCGAATACGATGAACATGAAACTCCGCTACCAGATCGATCTGCTGATCCACGGTCAGCGTGCACTCGCAGGCATAGCCCATAGGGGGGTTGGGTCGTCGACTGTCCGCGCGCAACATCGTTTTACTCTGCTCACCTATTTTGTTCCGCGGAGAATCCCATCGGAGTCCGTTTTTGCGAGCGGTATTGTGACATAGCACTCACAACCGTGATCCTGCCATACTCTACCGGATTTGTGGCGCAGACGAGCGCTAAGGTCAATCGATACCTCGCTGCGGCAACATTTTACGAGAATCTGACGTTGCAGATATCGAACATAAGGATGTTGCAGCGCAACTCTATTAAGGTCGCCCCGAATAAGGAACAGGTAAACCCGTGACAACCGAACGGATTCAGGATCCCAACTCGCTTCGCCGCACAAAAATTGTCGCAACGGTGGGTCCCAGCAGCCAGAACCAGGATATGATCGGCCGCCTTTTGGGTGCGGGGGTCGATGTTTTTCGACTCAATTTCAGCCATGGCGCTCAAGCAGATCACGCTCAGGTTGCCCAACACATTCGGCGTCAGGCGGGACATCACGGGCGTTACGTCGGCATTCTCGCGGACCTTCAGGGGCCTAAAATCCGAATAGGCGGATTTGCTGATGGCTCGGTGATGTTGCAGGCAGGAGACCCTTTTCAGCTGAGTCTGTCGATCGCTGCGGACGCCGGCGATCAGCGGGGCGTCGCGGTTGAATACAAGGCGCTGCCTGACAGCGTCGAGCAGGACGATATTCTGTTACTCGACGACGGGAAGCTCCGTCTGCGCGTCGACGACGTTAGCGAGACCGCCGTAGACTGCACCGTCGTCGTCGGTGGCCGGCTAAGCTCCCGTAAAGGCGTCAATAAGCTGGGTGGCGGTTTAGCAGCGCCCGCGCTGACCGAGAAAGACCTCGACGACATTCGCGCAATGCCTGATATTGAACCGGACTTTGTGGCCGTGTCCTTTGTATCGAGCGCAGAAGATATTGTCTATGCGCGACAGCTTCTGGCAGATCAAGGCCTGAATCCCGCCCTCATCGCCAAAATTGAGCGCGCAGAGGTGGTCGCGGACACAGCACTTCTCAATAGCATCATTGATGCCAGCGACGGAATAATGGTGGCGCGGGGTGACCTCGGCGTCGAAGTGGGTGACGCGCAGCTGATCGGAATTCAGAAAAACCTCATCTCTACAACACGAAAGCGGGACCGGATGGTGATCACCGCCACACAGATGATGGAATCAATGATCAGCAATTCGGTGCCAACCCGCGCTGAGGTATTTGATGTCGCCAATGCAGTGCTGGATGGCACGGATGCGGTGATGCTATCTGCCGAGACGGCAGTGGGTGACTTTCCCGTTGAGGTGGTGACCGCAATGGCGGAAGCCGCGCTCGGGGCAGAGCAACATCCGGTTGCCCGCACTTCCAAGTATCGCTTGGACCGCGAATTTTCGAGCGCACAGGAGAT
>CALKEI010000019.1 GCA_938085095.1 uncultured Luminiphilus sp.
GGCAGGTGCCACCGGATCGATGGCAACCCAAATTGCTAAGCTACGTGGCTGCAAGGTCGTCGGTGTCGTGGGCGGTGACGATAAGGCGCGAGTCATCACAGAGCAGCTCGGTGCTGACGCGGCCGTGAACTATCAGACCTGCGGCAATCTGGCCGAAGCGGTCATGGAGGTCTGCCCCGAAGGGGTCGATGTCTACTTCGATAACGTAGGCGGCAAGACGCTCGATGCCATGCTGAGCTGCATGAACACTTTTGGACGCGTGATTGGCTGCGGCATGATCAGTGATTACAACGATCAAGATAACCCCACCCCACTCTTCAACCTGTGGAAACTGGTGGAGAAGGAACTTACCCTCAAGGGGTTTCTGCTCTATACCTACATGGACAAGGTTCCCGCCGCCTCGCAACAGCTTCATGATTGGGTGCGCGCCGGCGACATTCAGATTCTCGAGAACATTACCGAGGGCCTCGGAAACGCCGGCTGGGCCTACAGTGAAATGATGCGCGGCGCGACAATCGGTAAAAATCTTGTGGCAATGGACCTTCAAGACGGCGAAAAGTGACACGATCAACGCGCACCGCGATGCGAAACTATGCTCCTCTATGAATTTTTTGGCCCGGCTTTCCGGATAAACAAACAATCCACGACCTGGTAACAGAACGATGAAACAGGTCTTTGCAGGACACACTACCCATGGTTAAACGAATCTTGATGAGCCTGCTAGCGCTTGAACTCGGCTACCTTGTGTTGGTCAATGGCGCCCTTCAGCTGCAAATCACTCAGGATCTGGTGAATAAAATCCGGCCCGAGAAATTCTATGTCTCGTGGGAGCGCGCTTGGAGCTGGTATCCGTTCCGGGTTCACGCCGAGGGGATCTTTGCGAACGGACAGGCGCGTACTCAGCAGTGGGAAGTCACCGCCATCTCAGCCTCCGGCTCTATTTCAGTGTTGCCGCTGATCCTGAAGCACGTGTACCTCTCTGACCTTCAGGCGGAGAGCATTGATTACCGGCAGCGTCCCCGGTTAAAGGCTGACATTGATTACAGCGACAGATTGGCCTATTTCCCCGAGATCAAAGGCAGAGAGATCGTCCCCGTTGATACTGCCGAACTGAAGAAAAAACGTCCCTGGAAGATCCACATGAATGATCTGCAGGCCAAGGGCGAACACCGGTTCTGGGTCTACAATATTCAGGGGACAGCCAGCGGACCCGCAAAGGGCAATCTTTACACCGAGACGCGCCGCGGCGCGTTCTGGCTTGACGTGGAACAGTTTGAACTCGATCTGGGGCCGGCTTTCCTGAATGGTAACGCCGAGGCTTTCCGTGGCGGCAGCGCAGCAGGCTCACTGGGCTTCTCCCCGCTCGTGCGCGCCGAGAATCCCGGGCGTCGTATGTTGCGGTTCGGTTATCTCGATGCCGATCTGGATCTGGCAGTGGATAGCCTGGATTTCATCAATATGCTTGTCGGTAACTTGGGGAATTTCAACATCACGGGCGCCGGGCAGGTTCAAGGGCACCTCTCGATCAGCGATGGGTTCGTGCGGGCAGGGACGCAACTTACTGCGACAGCCAACAATTTGGGCGTCGACATGTACGACATCAGCGTCCTCGGCAAAGGGGTCGTAAGCATCCACACCCCCGAGACCGAGGACACACCGCTTGGGCTCGATGTGCAGTACGACCAGCTGACTGCCACGCGTACGGAAGAACCTGCGCCCTTCCTCATCGGGGAAACACTCCACCTTGAGTATCGCGGCTCGAATTTCATTACGCCGGACCCGAGTCTCGGCCTGGCGGATTTGTGGGACGACGAGGAAGCGAGGCAGCGGCGCGCCGACAACAGCCTCAACCTCTTCATTGAGAAGGCCACTGTGCCAGACATGTCGGCGCTCAACTATCATCTGCCGCCCGAGACCGCACTAAAATTTTCGGGCGGTACAACAGAACTGAATGCTGAGATTTTCTTCGGCGAGGAATCACTGGACGGAACCATCGAGCTAGATTCGGCGGAGGCAGAAGTGCAGATTGACGAGCAACGCCTGAAAGCAGATCTCGACATCAACATGAATCTTGCCGGGGGCAACCCTCGAGCCTTCACCGCGGACTTTAGTGGCTCAACACTCCGCCTGTTCAATGTCTACGTCGAGGGAGAGAAAGAGAAGTTCGAGGGGGACTATTGGTCGACGTCGCTGGAGGTGACCAACGGTGAAGGCACTTTTACGCAGCCTATTGAACTGAGTGCGAAATCGCTGATCACGGTAAGTGACACCCGCCCGCTGGTAGCGCTATTCAAGAATCGGAGCAGGACGCCAAAATGGCTGGGTAACATGATGTCAGTTAAGAACCTGGCTGGTGAGGCGGAGATGCAACTCACTGGCGGAAAATTTAGAGTTCCACTGGCCTACGTGAACAGCGAGAAAGCAGAAGTGGGCGTCAAGGCCACGTTCTTTGAAGGCGAACGAGAGGGCGTGGTGTATGCACGCTTCAAAAAACTGGATACGCTGGTGAAGCGATTTGATGGAAAGCGCAGCGTCGATGTCATCAAATCGCGAGAAAAGTTCGAAACGTACGAGTTGCCATGATCGACCGCCCCCCACAAGTCTTCAGCGCAGCTGTCACTCGCCGGTGAACCGCTCTGTCCTATTGGCCGCGGCACTGAGCGTGCCCGTTTTTTACGCGCTGTTAGAGGGTGAGTTTCTCATCATATTGGTAGCAGTCATTGCTGGCTATGTGATCCACACACTGCTCGGGTAACGGTCCCTGCCAGCGCCGGCGGTAAGATGACAGCCCGAGTGGACATAACGCACTGCATGGAGAAATGGCCCGCCCGGAGAGATTCGAACTCCCGACACCCAGGTTCGAAGCCTGGTGCTCTATCCAGCTGAGCTACGGGCGGAGGCGCGAAGCTTAGGTTTCTCGTTGAAAAAGGTCAAGGCGAGAGCAAAGCACCCTTGAATTGCGCGTGAAAACGAGGTGTTAGAAGCGCCCCCCGCTACAAGCGCGGAGGTTAGCGTAAGTACTTAAAGCAAACTCTCAACTGAACGCTAACCGAGCTTGTGGCGCGACCGTTGTCCTGTGCTAGACTCGCGCCCGCTTCAGGCGAGTGATCTATTTTTTGGGGGCGAAATGAGCGAACTGAACTCCGTGGTCAATGCGACGTTGTTAGCAGATGATAACCAAGCTTCAGTGAGTGCAATGCTGAATGCCATCCTCGAAAAGCCCCTCACGCCAATGGAAGCCAAACAGGCAAAGTCTTACATGGAACAGATTGCGGCACAGGCGGCCTCCAATGACGGCGCCGAAGTGCAGCTCTTCCAGCTGATGGAAATGAAAAATCAGCACACGACCTATGTAATGAGGGTCGCCCTTTTTTCGAACAATAAGGCGATTGGACTCGATGTCATGGATGCCGAGAATGGTCAGTTTTTCGTGCCGGAGAGCTGCCCCGTCATAGAGTTGCAGGCCGCTACACTGAATTGACCCCGCAAAACCGGTTAGGGGAGACTCTCACCTTCTGCACGCTGGTGGGATTAGTGGCTTACGCGGCCATCGCCACCGATCTATACCTACCCGCCATCCCCTACATGATCTCCGACCTGGGCGCGACCGAAGCCGAGGGGCAATTAACACTCAGCGTCTTTATGATCGGGCTGGCCGTCGGGCAGCTTATTTTCGGCCCCCTGTCAGATCAATTTGGTCGCATCCCGGTGGTCCGAACCGGCACCTTCTTATTTCTTGCCACGTCCATTCTGTGTGCGCTGGCACAAGATATGGAGTTTATGTGGGCGATGCGCGGCCTACAGGGCGTTGCGGCTGCCAGCGGACCCGTCATTGCGCGAGCAATCGTTCGAGATCGCTACGAGGGAAACCGTGCTGCACAAGTGATGTCCATTCTCGCCGGCGCGATGGCCGTCATCCCCATGATCGCACCCAGTATCGGCGCGTTGATCCTGCAATTTTTCCGCTGGCCCGCCGTTTTTGTCGCGCTGGCAGTGTTTGCGATGCTCATTTTACTGGCACTTTCCAAGCTCCCCGAGTCAGCCCCAAAGGCTGACACCGAACAGTTGACGCTTGGGGGCGTATTGAACGCTTTCTCGGAGATGCTCTCACGACCTGCCTTCATCGGCTATCAGATCGCCGGCTCCTTTTCTTTCGCCGCACTTTTTGTGTATCTCTCGACCGTCGCCTATTTTTTACCCGACGTTTTTTCGATTCCAACCGAACTGTTTGGCTACGCGTTCGCGCTAACGGTATTTGGATTCATGACCGGCAGTCTTATCAATGCCCGCCTTGTGATGCGCTTTGGCCTAAAGCGCACTATGAAGGCCGGACTTGCCATCAGCCTCTGTTCTGCAATCTGCATTGCGCTGCTTGCGCCGGTGGCCGAACACTACCTCTTTACACTGGCTTGGCTGTCGTCCGTTTTTTTTCTGGGCGTAGGCTTAACCTCCTCTAATGCCTCTATGGGCGCTATTTCTCTCTTCCCGCACAGGGCAGGGTCTGCTTCGGCGGTCTATGGGTTCACTCACGCTCTGTTAGCGGCCCTCGTCGGTGCTGCAGCAGGCGCGACATATCAGGGTCGACTTCTAGAGCCCGCACTCGCCATGCTGATCTGCGCCGTGCTCGCCGTCACCGGGCTGTGGTTGATAGACAGACAGCCCGCAATGAATCACTCAAACGTTTAACGCTACACCCATGCCAGCATCGGGGGTATGGTAACCATGGCTCTAAAATCGCGATCACCGCATCCTGTCTGGCCGACACTGGAATCTATTGCATGAGCACTACACGCTGGGAGCAGCTTCTCCGATACCGCTTTATAGAGATCATTGTCCTTTGGGAGGGCAGGCTGACGACACGACATCTATGCGACGTATTTGGTATTGGCCGCCAACAAGCCAGCAAGGATATTAATAACTACAAGCGCACTATCGCCCCGGGGAACCTCGAATACGATGCCACTGCAAAGGGCTACCGACCCAGCTCGACCTTTGCGCCCGCCGTAACGCGCGGACAGACCGAGGAATACCTGGACATTCTCGCTGGCGCTAGCGACATGCAGCAAATACTGGGACAGTTGCCGGATGCGCTGACAACCACCGAGATTCTTGGGGTGCCTACCAGGCAAGTTGCCCCTGCCATTCTGCGACCGCTGGTGCAGGCCGCAAGGGAGCATCGGCGGGTAGAGGTCGATTATGTCTCGCTCAACAAGCCGGATCGGGAGGGGCGCATTATCGTGCCCCACACGCTGGTCTGGACGGGGCTCCGCTGGCATGTCAGGGCTTGGTGTGAGAAGAACCAAGACTTTCGGGACTTTGTGTTGAGTCGCTTTCGAGGCGAACCCGAGCTGATGGAGGTCTCAGAGCATACGGGTGTATCCGATCAAGATTGGCAGACACGCGTGCCCGTCACCATTGGCCCAGACCCTCGACTGACGGCAGACCAACAGTCTGTCGTGGCTCACGACTACGGTATGACCGGCGGTCAGTGGAAACTGTCAGTCAGAGCAAAGCTACTGCCTTACCTACTCAAACTGCTGCAGCTTGAACCCAATCAACTTGCGGAGGACCCCCGAGCTCAGCAAATTGTCATCATTAACCAAGCTGAGATTGCGAGC
>CALKEI010000020.1 GCA_938085095.1 uncultured Luminiphilus sp.
TAGCGCTCTCCGGGCATCTAAAACAGCGGGGGGCGCGGTCATATTGAGCCCCCACCAGACGCCGGCCGCCCCGCAGGCACTCAACGCCAACAACCATGACAGCGCGCGCCATCGCCCGGCATGGGGGTGAACGCGTTTCACCACGGTTCGATACTGGTGGCGGCTCATGACTTTGCTGGACTCATCATTCAGGGTGCGAGGGCAATTCCCTCGAGACCCGCCATCTCAGGCTGATCCAGCATCAGGTTCATGGCCTGTACCGCCTGCCCGGCGGCACCCTTAACGAGATTATCGATCACCGACATCACCACGACGGTGTCGCGACTCTGTGGCTGCGCAACGGCGAGCTGACAGATATTGGCCCCACGCACGTTGCGCGTGGCGGGGTATGCGCCCGCGGGTAGCACCGCGACAGAGGGTTCATCGGCAAATCGGCTCTCAAATAGCGCCTGCAGATCGATGCCCTCGGTATTCAACTGGGCAAACAGCGTAGCGTGAATACCACGACTCATCGGCACCAGGTGGGGAACAAAAGTGAGTTGCACCGGTTGCGCTGTCATGCCCGTCAGCCCCTGCTCCATTTCAGGCAGGTGGCGGTGACCTGCAACGCCGTATGCCGCGAGACTCTCTCCTGCCTCGGTCAGCAAGCTGCCCAGTTTGGCCTGACGACCCGCGCCACTGACACCGGACCCGCAGGAAGCAATGAGTTGTGTGGTGTCGATGATTCCCGCCTCGAGCAGAGGGAGGAACCCCAGCTGCACTGCGGTGGGGTAACAGCCTGGAGAAGCCACCAGGCGCGCCGCACGAATCGCCCCGCGATGCGTTTCGGGTAACCCATATACCGCCTCTGCACACAGCGCCGGTGAAACATGGGGCTCGCCATACCACTGTTCCCAGACGCTAACATCCTTTAAGCGAAAGTCGGCGGAGAGGTCGATCACGCGGATGCCTTGATCCAAGAGCGCGGGCACCTCCCCCATGGCCACATTGTGGGGCGTGGCAAAGAAGACCACATCGCAGGATGAATAATCCGCTTGAGCGGGATCTGTGAACGCTAGCCCGCAGGTGCCCAATAGGCTCGGAAACAGATCATCCAGACGACGCCCTGCCTCACTCCGAGAAGTGATGACCGATACTGTCACGCCCGGATGGCGGAGCAATAGCCGCAGTAGCTCTACGCCTGTATATCCGGTTCCGCCGACCACTCCGACCCTGATCATTTTCACGCCTGCTTCTGTTAGTGTTGCGGGGCGCGTAGGGTCTCACGATCGATCGCGCAGTGTCATGACCGGGCGGGCTTTTTACCAAAGCATAAAAGGACAGTCGCATGCTGTGGATACAGGGTTTTCATGTCATTTTTGTCGTCTGCTGGTTCGCGGGGATTTTTTACCTGCCACGCATTCTGGTGTACTACGCGCAGAGCGATGACCGCGATACCAAGGCGGTGCTTGCAGTCATGGCACGCAAACTTTACCGCTTCGTGACCCCGTTTATGCTGCTCGCCATCGCGCTAGGGCTGTGGAGGCTGAGCTTTCAGTGGGACTACTACCTGTCGTCGGGATGGATGATTGCTAAACTGATCGGGGTTGTGTGTTTGGTCACCTATCACATCCAGACCGGCATCTATGTGGGCAGGGTTTGCCGTGGCGAGGACGACCGGACCCACGTGTTTTATCGGGTGTTTAATGAAGTACCCGTCTTATTTCTGTTTGCCATCGTATTGTTGGTCTATCTCCGCCCTGCGCTTGGACACTGATCCGGGTGGGGTGCGCAGAGTCGCACGGCCTGCGATAATCGACGCAAACAAACGCAAATTGGTCAGTCATGAGTCGATCTGAAGCGCTTTTTGAACGCGCCAAACACACCATTCCCGGTGGCGTGAACTCGCCCGTGCGGGCCTTCAAAGCCGTGGGCGGCACACCCCGTTTTATGGAACGCGCCGACGGGGCCTATCTGTTCGACGCCGATGGCAAGCGCTACATCGATTACGTGCTCTCTTGGGGCCCGATGATTATGGGCCACAACCACCCGCGGGTTCGCGATGCGGTGGTTGAAGCCGCCCAGAGCGGCCTCAGTTTTGGGTGCCCGACCGAGATTGAAATCGAACTCGCCGAAACCATCAGCCAGCTGGTTCCCAGCATGTCGCTGGTGCGTATGACCAGCTCGGGCACCGAGGCCACCATGAGCGCGATACGGCTGGCGCGGGGCTTTACCGGTCGGGATAAAATCATCAAATTCGAGGGCTGCTATCACGGTCACTCCGATTCGCTTTTGATCAAGGCTGGCTCTGGGGCACTCACATTCGGCGTACCGAGTTCTCCCGGCGTGCCAGAGGTGCTCGCGCAACATACCGTCACCCTGCCGTTCAATGATCTTGCGGCGCTCGAGGCGGCGATGGACGAGCTGGGAGATCAGGTGGCTTGCATCATTACCGAACCGGTGGCCGGCAACATGAACTGTATTCCTTCGGTGGACGGCTTCCTCGAGGGCATGCGCGAGCTCTGTACCCGCCACGGCGCCGTTTTGATATTTGATGAGGTCATGACGGGCTTTCGCTTTGGCACCGGTGGCGTGCAGGGCTTTGTCGGCGTTACCCCCGATCTGACCTGTTTGGGCAAGGTCATTGGCGGTGGCATGCCGGTGGGCGCCTTTGGAGGACGCCGCGACATCATGGAACAGATCTCCCCTCTCGGGCCGGTCTATCAGGCAGGCACCCTTTCCGGTAATCCGGTTGCGATGGCTGCGGGGCTGGCGACCATGTCAATCATCAGTGAACCGGGCTTTTACGACACGCTGTTCCAACACACGGGCGATCTGTGTGCAGGCATGCGCGAGGCCGCCGCGAGCGCAGGGGTGCCTTTTACCACGAATCATCTCGGGTCCATGTTCGGCGGCTTCTTTACCGAAGAGGAGTCAGTGACTCAGTACCATCAGGTGATTAACTCCAACGTATCGGCCTTTAACCAGTTTTTTCACCTGATGCTCGACAGCGGTGTCTATCTGGCGCCCGCCTCCTTTGAGGCAGGCTTTATGTCTTCCGCTCATACTGATGAGGACATTGCCGCCACGGTGGATGCAGCTCGCGCCGCTTTTGCGGCGCTCTAAGGCACAGGAGTATCGATGATGAGTGGACGCGGACCCTTTCCCCAAACCCGGATGCGCAGGCTACGAGCCAGCGCTTTCGCCCGAGATATGGTGCGCGAGAGTACTCTGAGTCCGGCTGATTTCATCTACCCGGTTTTTGTCCTCGAGGGCTCCGGACAGCGAGAGGCTGTGCCCTCAATGCCCGGTGTCGAGAGGTTGAGTATCGACCTCCTGGTGGCGCTCGCCAAAGAAGCGCATGAACTGGGTATCCCGGCGCTCGCGCTATTCCCGGTAATAGGGCAAAACAGCAAGTCACTCCTCGCTGAGGCTGCCTACCAAGCTGATGGACTGGTGCAGCGAGCGGTCGCCGAGCTGAAGTCAGCGGTTCCTGAGATGGGCGTTATCACCGATGTGGCGCTGGACCCCTATACCACCCATGGACAAGACGGGATCATTGACGAAGCGGGTTATGTCTTGAATGACGTTACCAGTGAAACTCTGGTCAAACAGTCTCTCAGTCATGCCGCTGCGGGTGCCGATATTGTGGCGCCTTCGGACATGATGGACGGGCGGATCGGTGCAATTCGTGCCGCACTCGAGGCCGACGGACATCTCAACACCCTGATTCTCTCCTACGCTGCAAAATATGCATCCAGTTATTACGGTCCTTTCCGCGATGCAGTGGGGTCTGCCAGCAATATTAAAGGCGGAGATAAAAAGACCTATCAGATGGACCCTGGTAACAGTGACGAGGCGCTTCACGAGGTCGCGCTGGATCTTCAGGAAGGCGCAGATATGGTCATGGTCAAGCCGGGTATGCCATACCTCGACATTGTGCGCCGCGTTAAAGCCGAACTGCAGGTACCGACCTTCGCGTATCAGGTGAGCGGTGAATACGCGATGCATCAGGCGGCCTTCGCACACGACTGGCTCAATCGCGATGCGGTCATGCTTGAATCGCTGCTGTGCTTCAGGCGCGCAGGTGCCGACGGCATCCTCACTTACTTCGCGATGGATGCAGCGCGGCTCCTCAACGGATAAGTCTGCCGTGCGGCAGGCTGCCATCACTGCGCTGGGTGCACTGATATGGGGTGCACTCTCACCCAACCTTCTCGCGCAATCCGACGCCATGGGCGCAGACTGTGGCTGCCTCTGGGAAGGCAGTTTTTCCGAGGTGGCACCGACCGCTGATCTGATCGTAATCGGCGAGGTGCGCTCGATCAAAGGGAACGCCGTTGATCTGGTTCCCGAGCAGATTTTGAAAGGCGCGCCCTGGCTGGACACCCTGCGCGTCTGGATGCAGACCCGAGATTACTGCCGACCTCCCGCCGCGCATTTTCCTGCGGGCAGTCGCTGGATCATGGCGCTGTCAGAAATTCGGGAGGTGCCCGAGGATGGTTTTAATCCCTCTACGCCCAACCAGAGCTTTGGCCGGCCGTTCGACTACACGCTCTCAAGCTGCGGTGGCTACTGGCTGAGGGTGCAAGGCAATACCGCGACCGGTAATCTGGTGCCCGACATGCCACGCTTTTATCACGAGCCGGATATGTCCCCCGTCTTGGTCGACTTGGTGAAGGGGTACATCACCGGCACGGTATCAACGGAGGTACTCACAGAAGCCAGCCGCGAGCGTCCCGAAGCAGTGAACGAACTGATTCTGGATACCCGTAGTTTTCTGAGAGGCCAAGCCGACTGGCTACCCGATGATGAGCGCCTTGAACCTGACGGCGGGAGTGCCGTTGCGCCCTGACGCCAAGTCCGATGCGCCGCCATGAGGTCGTTAGGGAGCAAGCAACCCCGTCATTTCATCGATCATCATCAAAGAAAGACCCCAAATGCGGTAGCTGTCATACAAATAAGAATCTGTCTCCATCTTCTTTCCCTTCCAATCCCATTCGAGCGGCTCGCGGTTGGCCTCATTCATCAGAAAGTGCAGTGGCACCCAGACAACATCGTCGACTTCATAGTTGGGTGTCAGCGCCGGCAGTTCGCTCACCTGAAAAATAAAGGGTGTGACCAGCATCTCCGGACGATCCTTCCGCCAACCGGTATTCACATCTGAAAGCTCACCAAGCGGTGTGCCCCACTGCGAAAGATCGACCCCGATCTCTTCCCGGGTTTCGCGCAGGGCACAGGAGAAGTTGGAGGCGTCTTCGGGGTCCCGACGTCCACCGGGAAAGCCCATATGCCCGGACCAGGGATCTCCTTCCCGGGTGGCCCGTCGAATCATCAATATCTCGGTGGCTTCGCTGCCCTCCCGCACCATAATGGCCACCGCCGCGCGGCCCGAGCGCGGCTCAAACCCTGCTTCTTGTTTAGCGAAGCCTTGCAGCCGGGTTTCGAGTTGTAGCGTGAGATTTCGCATGGCCGTCCTTGGAGCAATGGCCCCTCGCCACCGAATAGGCGAGGAGTAAACAGGTTGTATGAGGTGAGCCGGTAGCAGCGCCATCATAGCCGTTTATACCCGGAGCAGCGCCATTGGATCTGCCTTGGTCCGCCACTCGTGCAGGGGTTCCGGTATGATAGGGGCTACCATCCGTTTACAGGAAGACGTCCGTGAAACCCTACGCGGCTTATGCCATTGGTGCGGCGCTGGTCGATACCGAAATACAGGTCACCGAGGCAGAACTCGAGGCCATGAATGTCGAAAAAGGCATGATGACCCTGGTCGATCAGGCCCGTCAGACTGACATCCTGGCGCAACTGCCCGATCACCCGGTTCGGGCAAGCCACACCTCGGGAGGCAGCGCGGGTAACAGCATGATTGCGACCGCCCTCATGGGCGCGCCAACCTACATGAGCTGCAAAGTGGCACAGGATGCGGATGGGGATATTTACCTTGCCGACCTAGAGCAGTCCGGAGTGGCACACGGCTTAAACGATCAGCGTAAAGAAGGCGTGACCGGTAAGTGCATTGTGCTGATTACGCCTGACGCTGAACGATCACTGAATACGCATCTCGGCATTTCAGAAACGCTGTCTACTGACGAAGTTAACGAAGCAGCTATCCGGGATTCCGAGTGGGTCTATCTCGAGGGATATCTGGTGACCTCCCCCACGGGCCACGCTGCCGCACTGAAGACCAAGGCGCTCGCTGATCAGCATGGTGTGCGGACCGCCGTCAGCTTCTCGGATCCGGGCATGGTGAAGTTCTTTCGTGACAATATGGCGGCCATGGTCGAAGGCGGCGTCGAGATGGTGTTCTGTAATGAGGCAGAAGCGCTCGAGTGGGGACAATGCGAAGCCTTAGACGACGCCATCACCGCGATCAAACAGGTAGCGCGACGGTTTGTCATCACCCTCGGGGCAGAGGGTGCCGTCACATGGGACGGCAACAGCCTACACCGCGTCTCGGCAACGCCTGTTGAGGCGTTAAATACCAATGGCGCCGGCGATATGTTCGCAGGCGCATTCCTCTACGCGGTGTCTCGCGGTGAAAGCGATCTGCGCGCAACGGAATTTGCCACCCTCGCGGCGGGGGAAGTAGTAAAATACTTTGGACCACGGCTGGATCGGGATGCCTGTCTCGGCTTGCGCCGTCAATTTTTTGGTGACTGAGCCGTCAGCACCCTTACAGGAACAGACAGCAGATCATGAGCGATAAAGAGATCAAACCTGTCATCAAGACAGACCCGCTATACCAGATGCTGCGTCAGGAAGACGTGGATAACTTCAATGCCAGTCGGGATTCTCTCGATACAGCCGAGCTCACGGGGGGTGACTATCGGGGTCGCGATCTCCGAAGGATGAACGCCCGTGGCCTGGATTTCTCTAACGCCTATTTTCGCAATTGCGATCTGAGCGGCATCGATTTTCGGGAAACCAACTTAAACGGCGCCAGTTTGATGGACGCCAAGGTCTCGGGGGTCTATTTTCCAGAAGCACTCAGCGCCGATGAGATCCGCCTCTCTCTCGATCATGGCACTCGTCTTCGATACCACCAGGACTGATCGGATATGACTGGCAGGGACGCCACCCTAAAATCCGCGAGTCGTTGGCTCTTCGCCTTTCTGGCTATGGTCACCCTAACGCTCCCGCTGCTAATCAATAGTTCGGCAGGGCATGCGCAGAACAGTCTCGCTCAGGCTTTGCAACAGCAGAGCGAGTTTCTTCCTGTCCGCGAGGCCTATCAGCTAGACGGCGCCGTAACGGCGCAGGGCAATCTGCGGCTCTATTGGCAAATCGCCGAGGGCTACTACCTTTATCAGCACGCATTCAAAGTCAGAGGCGACACGCCCGCGATATCTGAAGGCTTATCCATCACGTTCCCGCCGGCCATCGACAAGACCGACGAATTTTTTGGCGATGTGTCGGTTTACTATGACGAAGCGGATCTGGCGGTCAACTTAGCCAACGCTGACTCGCCTCTGGCCCTTGCCATCACCTACCAGGGTTGCGCTGACGCGGGCTTGTGTTATCCGCCCGAGACTGAACACTTGCTGGTGAATGTTGCGACGGGCAGTGTCTCTGCGACGGCGCCAGGCGGCAGCCCGTCTGCAACGCCTGATGGATCCGTCGGATCGGGCATGACGTTACTCCTCGCACTGGGGCTCGCCTTCCTCGGGGGTCTGGTCCTCAACGCGATGCCTTGTGTCTTCCCCATTCTGTCTCTCAAAGTGCTGAGCTTTGCCACGGGCGACGCCCACGAACACCGCCGACATGGCCTGGCGTATCTGGCCGGTGTCGTGTGCTCTTTTGTGCTGATCGCGGGTGTGTTGATCAGCTTGCAGAGCGCGGGTCGCTGGGTGGGCTGGGGCTTCCAACTGCAATCTACCGGCTTTGTGATTGGTCTGGCCTATCTGTTCGCCCTGATGGGGCTCTCGCTCTCCGGCCTCGTCTTGTTCGGCGGTCGCTGGATGAATCTCGGAGCAGGTCTGGCAACCGCGCCGGGCATGCAGGGCAGTTTTTTTACCGGCGTCCTGGCAGTGGTGGTCGCAAGCCCCTGTACCGCGCCCTTCATGGGCAGCGCACTGGGCTATGCCCTGACTCAACCGCCACTTGAGGCACTGGCTGTGTTTGCCTCATTGGGAGTGGGAATGGCCGCACCCATGGTGGCGATCAGCACCAGTACCGCTGCGCGCCGCTGGCTGCCCAAACCCGGGGCATGGATGGAAACCCTAAA
>CALKEI010000021.1 GCA_938085095.1 uncultured Luminiphilus sp.
GAAGAGTCGGTCCAGACATGAGGTAGCATCGACCGACCCAATTCCGTCAACCGATAGTCGCCGCTGTTCTGCTCCGCATAGCCCTTAACAATAAGAGGCTGCACCCACTCGTTCCGCTGTGACTCGGTCAGACTGTCAACCGAAATACTTTGTCTGCACATGAGGCTGCGCATCACTTTTCGTTGCAATGTCGCCTTGTCGTCAGAGATCACTGCAGAGGTTGCGGTCAGCGAACCGGCTTCAACCATCTTATGCCAGGCACTCAAGTTGGTCTGATTCTGCAGCACCAGTCCCGGTAACTCACCCAGAGCACCCAGACCAATGCCCATGACAGCCAGATCGGCATCCGTACCGTATCCCAATACATTCAGTGCCAAGCGACCTTCTTGTTGCGCAATAGCCAGCTGGTGATCGGGCTTGGCAAAGACATTCAGTCCGACTCCCTCGTATCCGGCCTCGGTCAGACTCATCTGAACCTGATTGAACATGACGAGCCTGTCAGCAAGCGATGGCAGGCGTTGTGTGTCCACCGCAATTTGATGCGGGAATCGTGATTCCCGCCGCTTGAAGGGTAAACACACCAACCAATCAGGTCCTAGTGACACGATAGCGTCGATACTCTGTTCACAGGAGTCAACGGTTTGACCAGGAAGCCCCACCAAGTAATCCATGCTGATGGAGTCAAAATTGACTCCATGAGCGATAGAAATCACATCCTCGAGTAATTCTAGAGATTGAATTCGGCCGATCTCTCGCTGGACGCTAGCGTCTACATCACGCACCTCGAGCTTGAGGTGCTCGACGCCCAGACCTTTCAGGAAGTTTAATTGTGCGCGTGACGTTCTCCGCGGATTCAAGTCCATTGAAAACTGTGTATTCGCGTCAACGGTAAAATGATCACTGATGTGCGAGAACACCGTCGCCAGCGCCAGTTCCGAAAGGTGATTGGGCGAGCCGCCACCAAAGTGAACCCGCGCCAGAGGACGAGCGGTGCCCACGGTCCGTGCAGCGCGCGCCAGTTCGCGCGCTAAATTAGCAACGTAACGGTCTAACTCATCGGGTTGATGCTGTACGACGGCAATACGGTCGCAGCTCAGGCAACGTGAGGGACAAAACGGCAGGTGCACATTGAGTGCAAGCGACGCGTCTGGACATTCTCTCAGTGCTGCAAAATACGGTTGAAGTAACGCCTCGCTGACCTGCGTGGCGTGCTCACCCAAAGAATGGGTGTCAGGTGACCTAGCCAGCTTGATAGCCGACTTCTGGGGAGGCCACACCCCAGAACTTGAACTCATTTATGCCCCCTACTGCCTTACTGGCTGGGTCACCACATGGCGAAACCGAGTACCAAAAACGGTAGCGTCAGGAAAGGTCCAGTCAATCTCTCTTTTTATTTCATGCTCTGAATACACAGTATGCCTGCTATCGGATGGCGTCAAGAAAAACATGGACAATCGTTGAACACATTAGGGTGATTTCCGGGTATTGACCTGCGCCCAACGCCAGAGCGCCGTTTCACCCATAGGCACCATAAGAAAACAGTGCTCCAGAACCGCTAAAACCGCCAACCAGCCAACGAGAAACAGCGACAACGCACTCGCAGGCTCGACGGCTATCTGCCCGAAAGAAAACAGTAAATAGGTGCAATAAGACGCGAACATGGTCGAAAAAATAATAAACCAGCTGTTTTTGCCTGCTTTCAGATAACTGGTGATATAGCGCATGTTATCGGGCAGCCATTGGCTGTTGAAGTGCCTAACACCGAAGAACAGGTTTAGTTTGGTGCTCCAGCGCATTAACCAAAGCACCGCAAGCGTATTTTGAATCGTGGGGTTAGGGAGTCCTGCACCGAGAATACAAACGATTCCAACAACCCCAACAACGAGAAATTCATGGTAGATGGTGGTGCCTAGCGCATTGTAGAAACGCTGCGGCGATGACATTGAGGCTGCTGCGGGACGTTTTATCGGTCCGGTGATGTACCCCATCAAATAACTGAGCTCCAGCCAGGCCCAGATGACCAGACCCATCGCAAACCCGGCAATGGTCGCAAACGTCGTGTGGCGTGCGGCATTCATCTCGACACCGAACAGTGCCGTAAGCGCCAGCAAACTGACTAAAACGAAAATGGGCCGCCTGAGCGCATGGGGCTGGTGCACGCTCATGAGCGCCAGCCCGGTCATGAGCCACCAAAGCAATACGGCGACCACAAGAGCCAACCAGATCATTGCTCTATGCCCGTTGCGTTTGCGGTGACACCGTGTGCGGCGGTCGCCTCTTCTAGCAGTTCGGCAAACAGCCGCCGGTTATCGGCACCAAACGCCTCTAACGCCATCCAGTATCCGGTATCGGGATCAGAAATAACCAAACTGCCGTTATCGAGCAAGGCAAGGCTGAAGGCACCGCCGGGGTCGAGGTCACGGACGCGCCGCTCCCGAACGAGGCTTCTCAAAATGCCGCGCAGAAAACTGCCCTCACCGGAGGCAAATACCGCCAGAGTGGACTGCGTCCTCGCGTCCGCCACGTCAATTCGCCCTTGCGGGCCATCGATAAAAAGTAACTCAACAGATGAAACGGGCGAGGCGGCTTGCGGCGGCGGCGGTGCATAGGTGGCATCTTCTCTGGATACCCCCCACGCCCACAGCAATGCCATGGCAACAATCACCCAAACCATTGGGTGTCCGAGTGATTGCCTCGGCCGCTTCTGCCCCCCTTCCATATCTTGTTTAGCCCGCCGGTAACGGTTCTCCCGCAGCGTGGACCGCCATTCGAGCGGTGGTGGATTCTGTCGTCACCCGGTAATGCTGGCTGGCAACAGCGGCAAACGCTTCTGCTGCCGATTCGGGGTCAGGCACCCCTCTTAGTAACGGTCTAACAGGCCGCGAATACCACGCTGACACATTGGGCCATAGCAGCACCCAATATAACTTTCGGTCAGCACTTGCCTTGAGGAGAATATCGCCGGTGCCATCGCGATACACGCGAAGGTCAGCCGCCGTGATCTGCTCGATCGGAATATTGACCATCATGGGCAATGCAACACCCGAACGAATCACCAGACGCTCACTCGTGAGGGTGTAGAGCACGGATCGCGCATAGGCTCGCGCGAGCCATAAAAGCAATAAGACGACCGTGGCCGCCAGGCCCGCCTGCCAGACAAAAGTGCCCATTACCTGAGCGGCAGAGACGCCCTCCATCAATCGATAGATGGTATGACCCGCTATGAGCAAGCCAAAATACACGGCGAGATGAGGAATATAAAACACCCTCTTGGCCATTGCTGCGACAGTAGGCCGCCCCTGCCAGACCATGGTTTCACCCTCTGGCAGGTGCTCCGGCAAGCCCTCTACGGGCTCGTCTTCGTATTCCGTCATACCCATATCAGTGGTTCCGATCGCATTGGCATGGCGTAGAGATGACCCCCACCGTAAAAGGCGGTAATGCGATCCTCTTCCTGCAGCGTTACTTGATCAGGATTGGACAACCCAGGCACCTGAGCAAACTGATCAGAGCGAATCGACTTCACATTGACGGTTCCGTCCGACGAAACCATTGCCAAAGTCATGGGCAACAGGATGCGCCGACCCGCGGCGTCCAGCTCGGCATAGCGAAACAGTGGCTCTGCGCGGTCTACCCAGAGATCCACGACGGTGGCTCCCTGCTTACCATCGCAGCCATATACTGCCTTTCCGCGAGGATCAGGATCACTGCTGTACACACCGTGATCGTTATCAACCCGCAGCGGCACAATGCGAGGCCGCCCGTCAATGGTCAAATCAGGTCTGTCTGGACGCGTCGCCCATGCTGCTGGCCCAACACCGTCAACCATGGGGTCGCCGTTTGGATGCATCGGTGCGCCACCTGCGTCGTAAATCGGTGTCGCGTTCACGTCATACTGCGCCGGTTCGGGCCCGGGCTTAACGCGCTCACCCTGGCCATGCGCCAAGCGGTAAGTCTTGGGCTTCGGCATGCCGCCGACGCCAGTACGGAGCTCACCAGAAGACATTTGCAGAGGCCATCCCTCTCGCTTGCCTTCTCGGTGTAAATACACCACTAAAATAAAGAACAGAATCCAGAACGCGTAGAGCACGATCTGCGCGACGTCCATGTATTCAGTAATTGCACCAGTACCCATAATTGAGTCCTCCCAATGTGGTCATTAACTCGGAAAATCCGCTAGCCCGAGACGCTTGTCATCCTCGCCCGCTTCTCCAGGTCGCCTAACAAGCCGACCCATTGCCGCGAGCGCTACGAATAGCAAGGCAATCTCGATGTGATACACCGCTCCATAACCTGAAGCGGGTGACTGCAGAGCGACGCCTAAAAGCCCCGCATCTGCCCAACCCGCGACAAGATCACGGATTGCACCCCCAGAAAACATGGCGACCCCGGCAGCGGCAGCTTGCACCGCACCCCAGGCACCCAGCGTCAGACCTGCCATTTTGGCGCCACCAAATACCATGGCCGCCGTTAGCATACCGACTGCAAACAAACCGTTACCCAACCCGATCAAGGCGGCCCCTAACTGGAACAAAGCCGGGGTCTGTAACGGTGCACTCAAAATGACTGCAGCAAACGCCACAATGCCAATCAATATACCGAGCGACGCGGTCCTGATTGGGTCGGACCCTCGTCCGAGCCGACGCGACGTCAGTACCAGCGCCACGATCATGCCACCGGCAAACATTGCGGTAAGCAGCGTGGTTTGACTCACAGTGAGGCCCAATACCTGAGCACCATAGGGCTCGAGCAGAATGTCCTGCATCGTGAAGCCCATGGTGCCAAGCCCCAGCGCCCACAGCAGCCGCCGTGCCTTGGGCAGAGCGATAAAATCTCTCCAAGCATGACCAAACGTCGGCCGCTCGATACGATGGTCAGTCAAATCGGGACGTCGCTTCTCCTGCTTCCACATTGCGATCACGTTTACGATCAAGGTGATGACTGCAGCGCTTTGAATCACCTGAATCAAACGAACGTAACCGAAGTTCTCGAGCAGTCCAGCAAAGATAATCGCACTAGCGATCATCCCCACCAGCAGCATCAGATACAGTAGCGCCACGACCCGCGGGCGAGTCTCTTCCGTAGCCAGATCGGTCGCCAAGGCGAGCCCTGCTGTCTGAGCGACATGCATGCCAAGTCCCGTAAGAAGAAAGGCTCCCATCGCGGCAACGGTTCCGATATAGGCGGGGCCCGAATGGGACTCCGTCATCAGGATCAGCGCGAAAGGCATGAAGGCGAGGCCACCAAACTGCATCATGGTCCCGGACCAGAGATAGGGGATTCGCCGCCACCCAAGATACGAGCGGTGATGATCAGAGCGATACCCAATTAATGCCCTCGCGGGTGCGAGTAAAAGGGGTATGGCCAGCATCAGCGACACCCATGACGCCCGCTGCCCTAACTCCACAACCATCACGCGGTTCAGCGTTCCGGTTAATAGAACAATGGCCATTCCGGTCGACAGTTGAAACATCGAAAGCCGCAACAGACGCAGCAGCGAGAGATCAGCCGAGGCTGCATCAGCAAAGGGAAGCCATCGGTGACTCAAGTCCCCGAGGCGGCTTCCTACATTGCTGATCGAACGCGTCATCGTCGCGTGAGCTCCATCGCGTGAGATTTGTAAAACCCGACGTCAATTCGGTGAGACTGGCCCGTCTCCCAAGCCTGCATCATCCCAGCATCTTCGAGCTGACGGCCCAGACGGGCGGGCGACACGGGCTCGATCGAGGGCGCTCGGTCGCCTCTGGGAAACAAGCGCCCTGTCGCGTGCATGAGCGCTAAAAGCGGCGTCTTTGGCGCAAAGGTAAAGACCATTTTGCGCTGAATCTGCTCTGCCATCGCCTGCAGCGTTTGCACGCCGTCTGCCACGTCGTAGTGAATGAGTGAGTCCATCGCCACGGCGTAATCAAACGATCCGAGATCCATTTCACGCATGTCGCCGACCAAAAAGGTGACGTCGAGATCCTGATCGAGCTGCCGAAACCGTTCGCGCGCTAGATTGACCAAAGTGGGTGACAGATCGACAGCCACGACCTCGGCACCCCGCTGCGCGGCCTCAATAGCCAACACTCCCGTACCGCACCCTGCGTCAATCAAAGTGCTGCCGGTGAGGTCCTCGGGCAACCAGCTCAGCAGGGTTTCGCGCATAGCGTCTCGGCCCCGCCTTACCGTTCGTCGGATACGACTCACGGGCGCATCAGATGTCAGTGCCGCCCAGGCGTCCGCCGCCGTGCGATCGAAGTAGGTTTCGATCTCATCCCGACGGGTTTGGTAACTCACTGAAGCCATCAATCAAACCCCAGAAAATCGAACAGGTCGCGGTCTTTCATCGGCTCGCAGGGGAGCGGGTCGGTACCTGCCCACAGTTGTTCGGCGAGTTGCAGATACTCATCACAAACTGACTTCAGTTCCGGTGAATCATCCAACTCAAATAGCGTCGACTTTTTCAAGCGGCTTCGCCGGATCACA
>CALKEI010000022.1 GCA_938085095.1 uncultured Luminiphilus sp.
CGATAACCCGCGCAGCATCGCCCCGGCATGCGCCATCACACCAGGTCATGCGCTCCCAGCCCCGCTCGAACCCGAACACGTCGCACGACGTCTGGCCCGTCCTCTGGAAAAGTCAGGGCGTTTACCGGCTAAAAGCACCGATTAGTCGCATTAAATAAAGTTTCAAAAAGGAACTATATTACGCTCGCCCCTAATTATTGCTAACTTCCAAGCTGCTACGGGGTTATATCGAGTTCTTAAATGGAATTTGATCGTATTCCTCGGTTTCTAATCATTATAGTCTCGGTGCATTGGGGAGATCATCATGGAAAAGCTGGATGCCACCGAAGTTGAAGAGTGGACCCAATCCCTCGATTCGGTGCTGCGCTTCAATGGGCCCAAGGCGACGGGCCAGCTGTTGAGACATCTCTCGGAGCACGCGCAATCCTCACGAGTGCCTCTACCCAGTGCCATCACCACGCCCTTTCGCAACACCATCTCACCTGAACATGAGCGCCCCATGCCGGGGGATTTGTTTATGGAGCGACGGATTCGGTCCCTGGTGCGTTGGAACGCAATGGCCATGGTGATGCGCGCTAATGACAACGAGGACGGATTGGGGGGGCATATTTCGAGCTTCTCCTCCAGCGCCACGCTGTATGACGTGGGGATGAATCATTTTTTCCGTGGCACCGCCAATGGGCATCCCGGCGATCTCGTGTATTACCAGGGACACAGTGCTCCGGGTATGTACGCACGGTCCTATCTCGAAGGCGTGATCAGCGAAGCACAGTTGGAGAATTTTCGCCGCGAGGTGGGGGGCAGAGGCTTGTCCTCGTACCCACACCCCTGGCTGATGCCGGATTACTGGCAATTCCCCACGGTGTCGATGGGTCTCGGGCCTATTCAGGCGATTTACCAGGCACACGTTATGAAATACCAGAGCAAGCGTGGCCTGTTGGATCACCGTGACCGCAAGATCTGGTGCTTTCTCGGTGACGGCGAGTGCGACGAACCCGAATCATTGGGGGCGATTGCTTTGGCGGGCCGTGAACGCTTGGGCAATCTGCATTTTGTCATCAACTGCAACCTGCAACGATTGGATGGCCCGGTTCGCGGCAATGGCAAAATCATTCAGGAATTGGAGGGGGTATTCCGCGGCGCAGGCTGGCACGTGATCAAGGTGGTGTGGGGTCGCAAGTGGGATCCGCTGATTGAGCGCGACCAATCCGGTCTGTTGCAAAAGATCATGGATGAGGTCTGCGACGGAGAGCTGCAGAACTGTAAGTTCAATGGCGGTGCGTACACCCGAGAGCACTTTTTTGGCAAGTATCCCGAGACCCTTGAGTTGGTAAAGGACCTCAGCGACGAGGACATCATGTATCTCAATCGCGGGGGACACGATCCGTACAAAGTGTACGCAGCGTACGCCGCCGCCAACGACGAGATCGAGCGGCCCACCGTAATTCTTGCCATGACGGTAAAGGGTTATGGCACCAGCGAAGCGGGTGAGGCCAGCAACGAGACGCACTCGCTTAAAAAGTTGGACCTGAAAAGCCTGCAAGCCTTTCGGGACCGCTTCGGTGTGCCGATCAGCGACAAGGATCTTAAGCAGGTGCCGTTTTACCGGCCGCCCGAGGACAGCCCCGAAATGCGCTACATGCGCGAGCGGAGGGCCGAACTCGGCGGCAGCATTCCGGCACGCCGCAAGACCTCCTATTCTCTCCCGGTGCCACCCAGAAGCGCATTTGCCGGCCAGCTCAAGACCTCGGGTAAGCGTCAGATCAGCACCACCATGGCCTTCGTGCGTATTTTATCGACCTTGCTCAAGGATAAAGCCCTGGGCGACAGGGTCGTGCCAATTGTCCCCGATGAAGCAAGGACCTTTGGTATGGAGGGCATGTTCCGGCAGATGGGCATCTACTCCTCGGTAGGGCAACGCTACACGCCCCATGACTCCGGTGGGATTCTCTACTACAAGGAAGCCGAAAGCGGGCAGATCCTGGAGGAGGGCATTAATGAAGCGGGGGCGTTTTCGGCTTGGCTCGCCGCGGCGACGGCTTATAGCGTCTCCGATTTTCCGATGGTGCCCTTCTATATTTTTTATTCGATGTTTGGCTTCCAGCGTATTGGCGACCTCGCATGGGCGGCCGGTGATAGCCAGGCGAGAGGGTTCCTGATCGGCGCCACCGCGGGTCGCACGACCCTCAACGGTGAAGGGTTGCAGCATCAGGATGGTCACAGCCAGCTGATTGCGGCGACCATTCCGAACTGCATCAGTTATGACCCGGCCTACGCCTATGAGCTGGCAGTGATCATTCAGGACGGTATGCGAAGAATGTTCGAGGAGGGTGAGAACTGCTTCTATTACATCACGACCATGAATGAAAACTACCTTCACCCCGACATGCCCGAGGGCGTAGAGGAGGGCATTGTGCGTGGACTCTATCGCTTGCGCGCCAGCGAACGCAGCCAGGGCCCTGCCGTGCAGCTGCTTGGTGCGGGCGCTATTTTGCGCGAAGTCGAAGCGGCGGCCGAGATCCTCGAACGTGATTTCGATGTCGCGGCAACTGTCTGGAGTCTGACCAGTGTGAATGAGCTGGCTCGGGAGGGTAACGATGTGGTGCGCTGGAATCGGCTGCACCCCACCGCCACTCCCCGAGTGCCGTATCTCACCGGGCAGCTAGCCGGCGCGACGGGGCCATTCATTGCGGCCACGGATTACCAGAAGGCGCACACGGACCAACTTCGCGAGTTTGTCCCCGGTCCATTGACCGTGTTGGGTACCGACGGATACGGGCGCAGCGATACCCGCGAGCAGTTACGACAGCACTTCGAAGTCAGTCGTGGGTATATCGTCCTCGCCGCGATCAAGGCGCTGGCGGATCAGGGTGACCTGGATTCAAATGTTGTGGAGCAGGCCATTTCACAGTTGGGTATTGATACCAATAAGCCCAATCCGATGCGTGTGTGAGCGCTGAAGAGGAGACCGGAGATGGCAGAAG
>CALKEI010000023.1 GCA_938085095.1 uncultured Luminiphilus sp.
GATGATTTAACGCCAAACCCATTAGCTCGATCGGCAATGCCTCCACCCCGATCCAGATCGACTTGGCAGTCACCCTAGGGACCTCTGCTCAATTTGGCGCACAAAGACATCAAAACGAACCGCTTTGCCTGACAGCGAATGCGAAGGCTTCTGATCACCCAGCGTCGGCGCCCGCAGCGGTCGCTTCACCACAATGCGCTCGACCGGTTGTGCCCAGGCCCAGGCCCACAACGCATCGCCCGCGTCCTGAACGTCAGTAAGTGTCTGCAACATGAGCGCCTCTTTTTTCACAGCTGCTGCTTTTTTTCGCTCGGGGAACATGGGGTCAAGATAAATGACCGAGCCAGCCGCCACAGTCTGACATTGACTATCCCCTGCCCGTATCTGCATGCGGCCCGCGGCTTCCCGCACATGCTCATAGCGGCTCACGCTCGCCAAACTGAGTGCCTCCTGTAACAACCAGAGCAGCACCGGCACGCGCTCACAGAGCGTGACCGCACAACCCAGATCCGCCAGCACAAAGGCGTCTCGTCCCATACCCCCGGTCGCGTCAAAGATGCTGGGTTTACGATCCGCCTTGACCCCAACAGCTCGTCCCAGTAGCTCATTGTGCCCACCCTTTCGGCGGTGCCTCATGGCGGCAGAGTCAAACTGAACGCTGACCTTGACCCCTCCTAGCTCCAGCCAGGCCTCTGCTTCACCCACCACCAGCGACAAATCCGCTGACTCCGCGCGGTCTCGGCATGGGAGTCTCAGCTGCGTGGCCACTGACTGGGCTCGTTTGGGCGACTCTCCCGGTACAGGCACGACCGTCACTGTTTGCGACGGGAAGTCTGGCGTGTCAGGGAGAGACGTTTGCATTGAATGATTGACCGTGATTGACTGCGTTCGTTTTTTGGCTAGTCATTATATGGGCCTATTTCGAACAGAGTTAACAGGCGCGTTGCTGATCACCTATCTCGTTTTGTTGACGGGCTGCGGCCAGCTGGGTCAATACGACATCACCGTCAACGATGTGACGGTTTACGAACCCCCAGCTCCATTTAAAGTTGATGGCATCGACGATGCTGCTTTGGCGGCTTGTCTGCAGCAAACCGTCACGGATCTGGCAGCCAATGGGGCGGAGGAAGTGATCACATTGAACTGCAGTGATGCGGGTATCCAGTCGCTCTCCGGACTCGAACAGTTCACCCAAATCCGCACCATAAAGCTGAGCGGCAACAACATCCGCAACCTGTTAGAGCTTGAGAGGCTACCTCAACTGGAGCAGCTCTTGCTAGACCAAAACGATGTAGTGGATCCCATACCAGTGCTACGAATAACCGGCTTACGCACACTGAACCTCGCCGGCAATGTGCGGCTTCAGTGTCCGGACGCAGACGATATCCCGCGCGTCCTGACTCTGACTCTGCCCGATCACTGCGACACACCATGACTTACTGGATTTACCGCGCTATCGCACTCATACCGCTGCCTGTGAAGTACGGCCTGTCAACGGCGGCCGCATTTCTCCTGCAACGCGTTTTTCGCTATCGCGCCGCCGTTATCGACACCAACTTACGCAACGCCTTCCCCGAGCGCGACGCTGCGTGGCGACAGGATACTGCTTCGCGCTTTTACAGACAGTTCACCGACGTCACCATGGAGATTCTCCATTCTTCACGGATGAATCTGGATGATTTCAAACGCCGAGTCACGGTCGATGGCCTTGATCAGCTCGATCGCCTGACTGAGAACCGCAGTCGATCCGTGATCGTGCTCACCATTCATCTCGGTAACTGGGAATGGATGATGCATGCCGCCAACGCACACGGTGATATCCCGATCGATCCGGTTTATCGAAGATTGCACAACGACGGCGCCGACCGGTTTGCCTATGAGGTGCGCAGTCGGTTTGGCGGTGAGCCCATTCTCATGGAGAAGGTTGCGCGGAACGTGCTTAAACACCGGCGGCGCTTTCGCGCATTGGTATTAGTCGCCGACCAATCTCCGGGTGAGAGAGATAACGTTTACTGGACACAGTGGCTCAATCAACCCACCGCTTTTTTCACCGGGCCCGCTACCATCGCGCAATTGACAGACTTTCCAGTCATGTTTGCACGCTGCAGTCGAAAATCACGGGGTCGTTACCACCTCAGCTTACTCCCTATTGTCGAGACCCCCGGACAGCTGACCGAAGACGCCATCATCGAGGCCTACGTGCGGGCAGCCGAAGACACTATTCGCGAGGAGCCAGAAAGTTTTCTTTGGTCGAATCGTCGTTGGAAACATCGTCCACCCGATCAGGCCTGAACAGCAACCTCACCGGGCGCTATCGATTCCTCGAGATCAAACCAATCAAAGCCGCTCTCCTGTGTCGCATGAATCACATGACAGACGTTGAGATCGTGCCACCCAGAGAGCGCAGCATCGGCGAGCGCAGGCTGATTATTTTGCTGGCTGATGTGCGCCACAAAAAGCATCCTCAGCCGCGACGTATCGGCATGATCCAGAAACTGACGGGCCTGAGCGTTGGTAAGGTGCCCGAAATTACCCCCCACTCTGCTCTGGACTGAGCGTGGGTAGGGGCCCTCAGCCAACATCTGTGGGTCGTGATTGAACTCGAGCACCAACGCATCGCAACCGGAGAAGGCACTGACCACATGGGGAGTGATACTCCCCAAGTCGGTTAACACACCCAGCTTGACGCCAGCATGATGAAAGCAAAATTGCACGGGTTCCCGCGCGTCATGAGGCACGGGCTCGGCAGCGACCTTGAGGTCTCCCACAGCGAACCGATCACCGGGCCTGATGACAATAGCGCGCCGCAGACCATCCAGTTTCTGGCTCGTGGCCGTTCCCGCGGTCAGAAAAACGGGCAGGTCATAAGCCCCTGCCAACGCGACCACGCCCCGGCAATGATCGCCGTGTTCGTGGGTCACCAGAATCGCATCGATGTCGCGGGGTGATACACCCCGGTCAGACAGCCGTTCCTCAACGGCCCTGCGGGGCAGCCCGCAGTCAATCAGAATGAGAGTTTCTCCCGTATCGACCAGCGTCGCGTTCCCCTTGCTACCACTTCCGAGGGACGCGATCCGCATCAGGTGATGTTGCCTCGCAAGACAGTCAGCAATGCCTGCTGTTCCCGGCGATCCACTGCCCCCCCGTCAGGCCCTCGCAAGGTAATGAGCGTCAGCTCCTCGCTGGCACGGTCGAGGTGAATTTGGTAACGGTGCCCTGCCAGAGGATGTTCATCTTCTCCGCCCCAGAGCCAGTCAAACCAGCCGCTATCTTCTTCTTCCTGTGGCCCGACAAAGGTGACGTAGAGGAGTCCCTCGCTGCGGTCACGATCATCGATGACAAAGTCGGCGTCCTCGGTACCTTTTACCACTGATGCCCAAGCTCGATCGAAGCGCAGCTCTAGGCGAATTCGGGTTTCCTGCTCGGTGTCCTCCAGAGTAATCCGTCCCGAATCACTCATCGCACGATCGGCCATCATGGATATTGGAGTGGAGTCCGCACTGTTGGCCAGATACTGCGCGACATCCGTGAGCATTTGCCGCTCTAGCTCGCGATCGTCTGATTCGGGAGGCCAAGAAACCTCCTCCACACCGCGGTTCTGCTGTAAAACGTGCAACTCCGCGGTATTGCGCTGTACCCCCGTATCGACTCGGAACTGGAAGCGGACAGCGAGTTCCTGATCTTCGAGTTTGAACCATTGCGTGTCGATCAGTCCCGCCTCGGCATCGACCGCCGCCACCCCAATACCACTGGTCGTCAGGAAAGTTCTGACCTGCGGCCACAGTTGTCCGGGAGCAACATTCACCAGCGCCCATCGTTCACCGGAAAGGCTCTGTATCCGAACAGAATCCGCCTGATTATTGGCCGTTAGCGGCGTCGGGCGAGGCGTCTCAAACTGGGTCGCCAACTGAGTACTCTCCGTCACCGGAGGCACCGGATAATCCGGCTGTATCGACTCTGTCGAGAGACGCGGCGGCACATCGATTGGGGACAGTTCCGGCGCAGTTTGATAGCGACCGGCATTATCAGGAAAGAGCCCGTCTTCACCAAAGATCCAGCTACATCCCGATAGGGTGCTCGCGAGTAACAGAAAGAAAATCGAACGAATCACGTAAAATACGTCTCCAGTGCCTGTGCCACCTTGTCCCGACAGGGCTCCGAAAGCGGCGTCAGCGGCAGTCGGATCCCTTCTCCAATCATACCCCTTTGTACCATCGCCCACTTCACCGGTATGGGATTCGATTCAATGAATAGCAGATCATTCAATTCACTCAGCCGTGCGTCGATCTCAGCGGCGGCCTCCCAGTCCTGATTCAGTGCCCGAGTGCACATGGCCGCCATGTCTTTTGCAGCGATGTTTGCCGTCACAGACACGTTGCCTTGACCACCGCGCCGCATCAGCTCCAGTGCGGTGGCATCATCGCCCGAGAACACAGCAAAACCGTCCGGCACCGCTTCGATCAGCGCAGCACCTCGCTCAACGTCACCGGTCGCATCTTTGATTGCAACGATATTGTCGATTTGACTCAGCTTAACCACGGTCTCATTCAGCAAGTCGCAGCCCGTGCGGCCCGGCACGTTGTAAAGAATGATGGGCAGATTCACCGATCGGGCTACCGCCTGAAAATGCTCAAACAGACCCTGCTGGGTCGGCTTGTTGTAATAGGGCGTCACAGAAAGTGAGTAATCAGCACCGGCCTCGGCTGCCGAGACAGTCAACTCAATCGCTTCGTGGGTAGAGTTGCCTCCCGTGCCCGCCACCACAGGAATCCTCCCCCCCGCCTGCTCAACCGCAAAACGAATGACTTCGCAGTGTTCGGGAACAGCAAGGGTGGGGCTCTCGCCAGTCGTTCCCACGACGCCGAGGCCTGCCGTGCCAGACTCAATATGGTATTCGATGAGGCGAGCGAAGGTGGACCAATCGATGGCACCATCTGGGTGCATGGGCGTTACCAACGCAACAATGCTTCCGGTTATCATCGATTTACTCCGAGAGGACCACTAAGGGGCAGGACAGATCGCCATGGTGCCGCAATTATCCACTTCAGACGAAGTTTCACAACCGCATAAGATGTGCTTATTAGCTCAGCTCACAAAGCGACTGCTTTTCGCCCTGCCCATACTTTTATTCATTGGCGGTCCTCATTGCGCCTCAGCGCAGAATCCGGACTTCGATATTTTGGTCGAGCCGCTCACTGCTATCGATCAGCAATTCATGAGGGATCAACGCATTCGAGTAGAGCAGCTCGCCAATCGTCTAGGCAGGAACCTCAGTGGCGTGGCCCATCGCGATGTCGAGACCTTGCAACGTATTCTCGACGAGCGACTGGTGGCGCCCACGGACACGCTAACGCTGCAGGCAATGGGCGTCGTATTCGGTGATCTGCTCGGTAGCGAACTCGATATGGATTGGGTGGTATACCGGGACAAAAAAGGACGTTCAAGAGCGCTTCGCTATCGAGAGATGGAGGTGTATCTCTTCCCTGTGACCATGATTTCTCGTCGCCACGAGAGCGGGAGTGACCGGCGCCTCACACCGCTATTCGATGAGATTGTTCACGATACGCGACCGCTGCTCCCCGGTGGGAAATGGTTCCAGTGACAGTGCCGGCGCGCCAACATGGATCGTCGCTAGGCAAGACATAGGTCCCCGGTAGCTCGACTCAGGCGACTCTACAGTAGTGAAAAATACCCCGCCGGCCGGTCATACGGTGCTGAGCGCCAGGCTGATTGATATCACCACTTTCGTAGGCCACATCGCCGGCATAGAGAAAGACCATTTGATCGGCATCCTGCACTACCTGAGGAAAAAATCGCGGCGGTGTTCGATGGCCCGGATCCGTCAGAAACAGAGATGCATCCCGCTCGGCCTCTAGATCATGGAGCGATACCAGTGTCGGCGGCGTCAGAGGTAGTGCTCCCCCGTGGTGGGCCCTGATCGCCTCAGCGGGACGCCACCATTGGTGCTCGACGATCTCGCTGCCGTCTACCGTCACCTCACAATCCAGCGACACCTCGGTCAGGAAGAACCAGGTTGAGAAACGACGACTAACCACCACTGGTGTCAGCCAATGGGAAAAGACCAGCAAGGACGAAGATGGCAAGGTAATTCCCGCCTCTTCTTCAAGCTCCCTAGCGGCCCCCTGACGCGCCTGCTCAAGCTCGTTGTCGCCCTGATCAAAGGCCTCCACTTTGCCACCGGGAAACACCCATAATCCCGGCATATGTTTGAGCTCGTCACTTCGCTTCAGCAAAAGCACCTCGTGACCTGTGCTCGCCCGCCGCACCAGAATGGCGGTCGCAGCGGGGCGTGCCTCTCCGACGTCATCTGAAAGCTCGAGCACCATGTCACAGCACCGGAGCGCAGGACAGGCATTGTGCGTAAACATGCATCGGATCGCGAAGACTAGACAGACCCCGCACGACCGGTTTGAAACCCGCCACCAGAGACTCAAACCAGCCGCCGGCAGGCATTGCGCTGACGCGAAACGAACGGCTCAACTCTTCTAGCAGCACACTTTCAAAAGAGGGCGGTACTCGGGTTCGGCCGGTGCGCCACGAATCCACTCCCGCCAGAGCAGCCGCAGCCGCGACCGCCCCATCGAGACCGCCCAGTTGATCGACCAGACCTATCTCTGCCGCTTCAGCACCTGTCCAGACCAGCCCCTCGGCGATGGGTCTCACCGCATCCTCGCTCATCCCTCGTCCGTCTGCTACCAGCTCAATGAAGTCCTCATAGGCCCCATTGGAGAGTGCCTGCACGATACTGGCCATTTCCGGACTGAGGCCTCGATTGAAGCTCGCCGCTCCCGCCAGTGGGGTCGTACCGACACCATCAACGGTGACGCCGAGGTATTCCACAATGCCTTCCACCGTGGGAAAAGCCGAAAAGGCCCCGATGCTACCCGTCAAAGTGGTTGGCAACGCCCAGATCTCGTCGGCCTCTGCAGCAATCCAATATCCTCCCGAGGCGGCAACGCTCGCCATAGAGACCACCACTGGAATGTCTGCCTCACGCGCTTCGGATATTTTTCGGCGAATCAAGTCAGAAGCAAAGACACTGCCCCCGGGAGAGTTGACGCGAAGCACGATCGCAGCCAAATTCTCTGCCTCCAATGCGGTATCGATATAGCCGTTGATGGTATCGCTCCCTGCCATCCCCTCCTCACTGTCGCCGGGCACCAGCGTGCCCTCGACAGGAACGATCGCGATCAACGGCAGAGCCTCCTCGCTGACGGCCAGACCCATCTTGATATCGTCCACATAGCGCTGGAAATCGATCAACTCCGCGAGCCCATCCTCATCGGTGACGCCGACCCACTCAGCCAACGCACTCTCCATTTCAGCGTGATCAGCGAGGGCATCTACCCATCCACCTGCCAGCATCGTCTCAGCGAGATCATTACCGGATGACGCTAAGCGTTCCGGGAAGGATCCGATAAACTGGTTCAGCGCCCCATCGGGCAACTGTCTTCCTGACTCAGCGAGCCCGGTGTAGGTTGACCACAGACCCTCTAGCCAACGGGAAACCACTTCGCGCTCGCTCGGTGACATATCGTCGCGCAGATAGGGCTCCACCGCTGATTTGTTCTCCCCAGCGCGGAAGACGTGCATGGTGACCTGAATCTTTTCAAGAAAAGTCCGCAAATAAGAGCGATACACAGAGAAGCCTTCGAGGAACATCCCTCCCTCGGGGTGTAACAGCACATGATCAGCCTGAGAAGCCAATAAGTAGTGCGCTTGGGAGTAGAAGTCCCCCACAGCAATGACCGATTTACCCGCCGCTTTGAAATCGGTGATCGCGGCGCTGATCTCGAGTGTTTGGCTGGTTGAGGGACCGGCGAGATTCTCTAGCTCCAGCACCAATGTCGTAATGCGCTCGTCCACAGCCGCCCACCGAATAGCCCTCACCACATCATTGAGAAGCGCCGGTTGATCATAATTCTGGTTGATAAAGGCAGAAAAAGCCTCAACCGGGGGAGCATCCTCGACCAAAGGTCCGGAGGGCGCGATCAGCAGTGCCGCGCGCTCAGGTAATGGCTCAGGTGTCGACTCACTGAGCCCGGCGCTGAGTGCCAGAACAAACACGGTCACCAGCACCAGCGGTATCAGTACCGAGATCACCCGACTGATGCCACTCAGCAAGCGCCATATCCCTTTTAACAATCGCATCATGTTATTGACCTCTCCTTGTCACGCGTTGATCGACTCATGTCGCATTAGGGCGACCAACTAAAAAGTACACTGTGTCTCTGATTTTCACCGCTAGACGTTGTCATCCCACGTGTCTCGCTGTTGCGCTGGCCCACGATTCAACAGCAGGGGTTACGGGGTTAAAGGACGTGACTCTCGCCCTCGATACCGGATATACAACATGCATACGGTGAAGTTAATCACCACCAAAATCAAACCTGCAGCGGACAGCCAGTCAGCCTGATAGGCAAAAGCCGCCTCGACCGAGGAAATAAAGTAGAACAGCAGCACCAGCTCATACCAGATGAGCAAGCGCAGACTCTCCTTCAGGGCGGCCCAGAGGAAAAAGGATAGCGGCGCACAGAGTAATCCGACGAGGGCCCCGTTTCCTGACGAGCGCTCGACATCGGCTGCCTTTTGGATGAGAAATCCCAGCCAGGTAAGCCACATCAGCCACCACAATACTCGAGTCAGCCTGCCGCGTTGTATTGGTTGCTGTGTCACAGAATATCCACCGGCCCTAGATTGCACGGAGCGCCCACTCGGCAACGCGCTTACCGAGTGCCCGACAGATGGCCGACTCGTTCTCATCGAGTGGGCGGTCTCCCGCCTCTGTTGACCAATGACTCGCGCCATAAGGTGTGCCGCCCGCTTGGGTAGCGCGGAGCTCGGGGACCGAATACGGCACTCCCACCATCAGCATGCCATGGTGTATGAGGGGTAACATCATGCTCAGCAGCGTCGATTCCTGACCCCCGTGAAGTGAGCTGGTTGAGGTAAAGACCCCGGCAGGCCGATCGATTAATGAACCCTGGAGCCACAAAGCACTGCTTTCATCGAGAAACTGTTTCAGGGGCGCAGCCATATTGCCAAATCGTGTCGGGCTGCCGAGTACCAGCCCGGCGCACCCCTTAAGATCGTCTTGAGTGGCGCATAACACTCCGCCTTCTGACTCTGCCTCGGGGGCCACCAAAGAAGGGACCGTGCGGAGTCGGGCTTCAATGCCGCGCACGCACTCCACCCCCCGGGCGACCTGTCGCGCCATTGCGGCTGTCGCGCCTTCGCGACTGTAATAGAGCACCAGAACATACGGCTCATTGTTCATAGTATTGCATCCATCAGGCTCTCTCGACGCCGCCGCTCGCCGCGGGGTAAAGTGGCCAAAAACAGGGGATCATTCGATTAACCAGCCGCCAATGTTAACGCATCCGCACCTTCAAAACGCGGGCCTCCGCCTGCGGTATCTCGCCAATCAAATCGTCGAGGATAGACTGAATGCCAGCGCCGCTGCCCTGACCTTTGTCAGCCTGTTCGCGTTGGTGCCAATGCTGACGGTGACGCTCTCCATAGCCTCGGCCCTGCCCGCTGCGGGCGACATTGAGGGCAAACTGAACGAATTTTTGGTCCAATTTCTCTTGCCGGAAAGCTCGACCCAGGTGGTGCAATACCTGTCGACCTTTATCGCGCAGGCGCGCTCGCTAACGGTCTTTGGTGTGATCATTCTGCTAGTCTCCGCCATCCTGATGTTGCGCAATGTGGAAAACGCGCTCAATGACATCTGGCGCAATCGCGCCAATCGAAGACCCTTGCAGAGTTTTTTGCTGTATTGGGCGGTTCTCAGTCTGGGGCCAATTGCAATCGGTCTGGGACTGGGTATCCGCGCTTATCTTTTCGCGGCGACCAATGACTGGGGCGGTATCCACTTATTTGGCCTAGGGTCCCTGCTGATCGGGCTATTGCCCTTTGCCATCAGCGCTATCGGTCTGACCTGTCTTTATGCGGTTGTACCCAATTGCCAGGTGCCGCTTCGCCATGCCCTGATTGGTGGGGTTTTTGCTGCGACGACCTTTACCGTAGCGAGGATGCTGTTCACTGCCGTGATGGCACAGTCCAGCTACACTCTCGTCTACGGCGCCTTCGCCTCAGTGCCGTTATTTCTGCTCTGGATTTATGTGACATGGATCATTGTTTTAATCGGAGCGGTGCTTACCCACAGCCTTTCTGCCTTCCAAACAACAGAGCAAGCGCAAACACCGGCTTTGATGAAGGCGTTGGACATCCTTTATCTGTTTTGGCGTGCCCAGGCGGACGGCCGCGGCATTGCTGAACTGGAAATTATTCGCGCTAACGATTTACACCCCGGTGGGATTGACGCAGACAGCTGGCGCACTATCCGCGATACGTTAATTTCCGTGCAGCTGCTGAAACGTCTAGATAAAGGGCACTATCTGCTCAGTCGCGACCTCCACAGGATTACCCTTGCAGAGCTCGCTCGCCTGATTCAGGCAGAGCCCGACTTCAAGCAAAGTGCGCATGCCCTGCCCTGGCAGCAAGCGGCCTCTGGACTGCTACACACCAGTCAAGAGCAGAAATCTTCACTACTGGCCATCACCCTGGCGGATCTGTTTGCGACGGAGAAGGTCTCCAGAGCATGACCCGTCTCCTGTGGTGCGTCCTTGCCATACTGTTGCTCCAGGGCTGTGGCGAGAACAGCAGCGCGCTGCCCGGTGCGGGTCAGTGGCGCGTCGTCAACTACTGGGCTATCTGGTGTACGCCGTGTCGGGAGGAAATACCAGAACTCAATGCGCTTGACCGCCACACCGAGCTGCAGGTCTACGCGGTAAATTACGATGGGAAAAAAGGGGATGCGCTGCGCTCTCAGGCAGCCGAACTGGGCATTGCTTTTGCACTGCTGGAAGAGGACCCCGGTACCGAACTCGGGATCGAGAGACCCCGCGTGCTGCCGACGACATTACTGATTACCCCTCAAGGGCAGGTCAGCGATACTTTAGTCGGACCACAAACCCGCGAGAGCCTGACTAAAATTTGGCACCAGCGGAAGGGAGGTTGAAAAGAACGCCGCTCAGTCGATGATTCGTATTGGGAAACGGCCCCGGCGGAGCCAAAGGGCGCGGCCGATTCGATAGCGAAGGCAACCCCTCCATGGCTGGGCCGCTTCTGACAAAAAAAAGCCGGCTGATGATCAGCCGGCAATGAAGGAGCCACTCAAAAAACGGGGAGAGTCTCAATGTTTGGACTCTCGCTGCTCAGACGTTTCCCTTGCAACGCCCCCGCAGGCGCCACCATCTCAACAACTAACCTTATGACAGGGGAAAGTAGAAAAAGTTCCCCCATTCGAAAAATATTCAGGGCGCTTTCCAACAGGCCGAGCTCATTTGTCCGTCTCCAGACGTCACAAAGAGCTCCAGCTCGACGAGTTCGCCCAGTTCCGTCTGCTCAAGGATCCGCTGCAACAAATAGTGGGCAAGCGCCTCAACCGTCACGTTGACGATGGGCAACAGCAGCGTCTCGTCCACTGGAAAGCGCAGGGTTTTACCATTGAAAGTGGCGAGATAGTCACCCTGGCGTTCTTCAACAGTCAGCCATGGCGATTCGCTGGGCAGCAGCATGTATTCATCATGCGCATCACACAGCGTCTGCAGGCATCGCTTGTACACGTTGTAATCTGCAGAAAATCCATTTTCACCCATCTCCGCGACAATCCGCGCCGATACACCATAGTTGTGACCGTGCAGACGTTCCCGCTCGGTCTCCGAAAAGATGGTGAAATGAGCAGCAGAAAACTTATGTGCCTGCTTGTCGATATGCAGTGTGGCCAGCTGACTCATATGATTTGTCTCGCACGAAGGTGGCGATATGGTGTGTGATGGAGCTGGATTCGGCAAGCCCCAGGCTCGAAACGCGTCTTGGTAACCCGTGACCCCGGGCAGAGCGTGCAGTACCCTGTCGGCCAATTCAGTGTTCTCAGGAGTCATTATGGGCCCGACAGCCATCCTGACCGGTGCCAGTTCCGGGATTGGTGCCGCGGCCGCCGCGCAGTTTATCGAGCAAGGCTTCACCGTGATCAATGTTTCTCGACGGGACTGTCCGGTTGCGGGCGTGGAGACCTACTCTACCGACCTCGCTGACGAGACATCCGCGCAGCAAACTTGCGATGCGCTCGCCACACGCCTGCGGGATGCGGGGGCACCCGTGTGTCTCGTCCACAACGCGTCGTTGATGTTAAAAGATCGCTGCGACACAACAGAAGATGCCGATCTACTGCGAGTGCTATCAGTCAACGTAATGGGCATCAATGCGCTCAACCGGACTCTGCTCCCGCTCATGCCCAAGGGTTCTAGTGTGCTGTACGTTGGCTCCACGTTGTCCGAAAAAGCGGTTGCCGGCGCTTACAGCTACATCGTGAGCAAACACGCCCAACTGGGCATGATGCGGGCTACCTGCCAGGACCTGATGGGCCGGGAGATTCACACCGCGCTCATCTGCCCAGGCTTTACGGACACCACCATGCTGCGCCAGCATGTCGGCCATGACGAGGGGATCCTGAGCAGTCTTGGCGAGATGAACAGTTTCGGGAGGCTCGTTGCTCCCGGTGAAATAGCTGACCTCATTCTATGGGCGCATCATCACCCTGTGATCAATGGCTCAGTCATGCACGGCAACCTGGGACAGGTGGAGCACTAGCATGAGCTCGAGTGCCGCTTTCATCGCCGAACGTCGTGAACGCACCTTTTTGGTACTAGCAGGCATTTTTCTGTCTGCTATGACGCTCCTAAATGTGGTCGGCATTACCCGGTTTATTCAGTTTGGACCCCTGGCGCTCGCCGTTGGTGTACTCCCCTATCCCCTCACCTTTTTATGCACCGACCTGATCAGTGAGCTCTACGGTCGTGGGCGCGCTAATTTTTTGGTCAGCGTTGGACTCGGTATTAACTTCCTGATTCTCGGTGTACTCACTCTCGGTGCCGCTGCGCCCGCAGTACCCGACGAGGTCATGCCCCCGTGGCAGATACTGCAGCTTGCCGCGCCCGTTACACTACCCAGCGGAAGGGTTGTAGAGTCCGAAATTGGCCTGTTTCAACTGATTTATGCCACCACCTCGGGCGCCGTATTCGCCTCCATGATGGCCTACATCGCCGCGCAGTACTGTGACGTTCAGCTCTACCATTTCTGGAAACGCGTCACACAAGGCAAACATCTCTGGCTCAGAAATAACTTCAGCACGCTGCTCAGCCAGCTGGTCGATTCGGTCATGGTCGTTACCGTGACCTTTGGAGCCGCTTTTCTTGCCGGAGATATCGCATTAGCGGCTCTGCTCACGCTCGTCAGCAGCAACTACGCGTTTAAGGCATTGTGTGCCCTCGCCGACACCATCCCTCTTTATCTGGCCGTCCATTGGCTCCGGCGCTATTTGCAGCTACAACCCGGGGAATATGCGATCGCCCAGCCCGTTAACGAAGCAACGCCGACTCCCTGATGAAGGGGATCGTAATCGCCCGGCGCTGTGCCAAGCTGAACTGATCGAGCTGATCGATAAAGTGCACGACGGCCTTTGGGTCCCTGGGCAGTCTTAACGTGCAGTAGTGCACCACCTCGTCGGTGAGCTGAATACCCGCCGTCTCACCTCGGAGGCGCAATAACCCGGCCACCTGATCCTCCGTGAAACGTGGCATTTGAAAGATCGGCAAACTACTCAGTCGTGACCGCAGATCCGGCAGCGCCTCGAGCAATTGCTGAGGGGCTTTGCTCGCCGCAACCAGTAATTGACTGCCTGCCTCCTGAGACGCGTTGAATAAGCCGAAGAGCGCCTCTTGCCACACTGCGCTGGACTCTACTTGGTCGATATCATCGATCGCGATGAGCCGGGCGTTCTCGGCTCCTGCCAGAACCTGCTCAGGTGCATAGCGGACCAAATCTTGCAGCGGGACATAGCGCGCGTCTTGGCCTTGCGCATCGCAGCAAGCCTGAAGGATATGGCTCTTCCCGGTGCCCTCCCCACCCCACAGGTAAGCACTGTGCTCGGGCATTTTCGCCACCGTGAGTAGCCTCTCCAGTGCTACCGTCTCGGGGCGACTCAGCCAGTTATCCCACGTCGCAAGGTCTTCGCGACGCATCAATAGCGGTATTTGGCCCGATTGTCTCTTCATGACTCTCTCGTGATTCAGTGGGCAGGATTCAGGGACCCTGCCAGGCCAGAACCAATCCCTCAGCACTGTCGGGGTCGGTATTGACCCAGACTAAATCTGTGCGGGAAGCCATCAGTCTCAACAGCGTTTCCGCATTTCCAATCCCCAGTAATTCAAGCGTCAGCACGTCACCCTCGACCGCGACCGGTCGGGCGTAATCGAGGGTCTGGATGCCTGCTATCGCATCGGTCACTGCGCGGTAGTCTTCAAAATGCACCACATTTCGCACGCTGACTCTGAGCTTTTTTGCACTGCTTTCGGTCGTCAGCGCCACCGCGTATTGGCGGCGCATCTCTTTCATGGCCAAAGACAATCCGGGGTCAATCAGCGCCTGCGTGGAGGCGCTCTGAACCGATACAGTCCGCTCCACGGAAGCATCCCGGTAAAGCCATTCGCCAATGTAGCGACCCTCGCTCAAACCAATGAGCCGTCCCACCAAAAGATGCGTCATCCCATACCGCTCTGATGCCTCGAGGATCGGCCCAAAATCCCGACGCCAAAGCGTTTCGGGAGAGACAAGCACGGAATCAGACAGGTCATAGAGCGGCTGCCTCACATTGACCCCCAGACGGTCGAATGCCGCACTCAG
>CALKEI010000024.1 GCA_938085095.1 uncultured Luminiphilus sp.
GCCTTTAATCGCATCTTCCGCTTCAACGATCGCAGCCTCAATAGCTGAGCGCTCTTCTTCGGTCGCGTGCTCACCCGCCTCTTCTAGCGTCTTGCGCGCGGCGTGCACCATACCATCAGCGGTATTGCGCGCGGCCACCAGCTCCTCAAACTTCTTGTCAGCCTCGGCATTCGCCTCCGCATCCTGCACCATTTGCTCAATCTCGCCCTCAGAAAGGCCGCCAGAGGCGGTGATGCGGATCGACTGCTCCTTGCCTGTCGCTTTATCTTTGGCCGAAACATTCAGGATTCCGTTGGCATCGAGATCGAAGGTCACCTCGACCTGCGGCATGCCCCGCGGTGCCGGTGGAATATCTGCCAGATCAAAACGCCCGAGCGACTTGTTCTGCGTCGCCTGCTTGCGCTCACCCTGCACGACGTGGATCGTCACCGCAGTCTGGTTGTCTTCCGCCGTAGAAAAAATCTGCGACTTCTTGGTAGGGATAGTCGTATTCTTTTCTATCAACGGTGTCGCGACACCACCCATTGTTTCGATACCCAGTGTCAGCGGCGTCACGTCCAGCAGCAGCACGTCCTTGACGTCGCCTGCCAGTACCGCGCCCTGAATGGATGCACCCATGGCAACCGCTTCGTCCGGATTGACATCTTTGCGCGTGTCCTGACCAAAGAAGTCCGCCACTGCCTTCTGCACCATGGGCATCCGGGTCTGACCACCCACCATAATGACGTCCTGCACCTCAGAGGGAGACAAGCCTGCATCATCCAACGCGATCTTGACCGGATCGAGCGAACGCTTAACCAGATCCTCCACCAGCGACTCGAGCTTAGAACGGCTGAGTTTGACCACGAGGTGTTTGGGCCCCGTAGCGTCGGCAGTGATGTACGGTAGATTGACCTCAGTCTGCTGAGAGCTTGAAAGCTCGATCTTGGCTTTTTCTGCCGCTTCCTTCAAACGCTGCAGAGCCAATGGATCGTTGTGCAGATCGATGCTGCTGTCTTTCTTGAATTCTTCAGCGAGGAATTCGATTAGGCGCAGGTCAAAGTCTTCACCCCCAAGAAAGGTATCCCCGTTGGTCGCAAGCACTTCGAACTGGTGTTCGCCGTCTACCTCGGCAATTTCGATAATGGAAATATCGAAGGTTCCGCCGCCCAGGTCATAGACCGCTACCGTGCGGTCACCCTCTGACTTGTCCATGCCATAAGCCAGCGCAGCGGCCGTGGGCTCGTTAATGATCCGCTTGACCTCAAGCCCGGCAATGCGCCCTGCGTCTTTCGTGGCCTGGCGCTGAGAGTCATTAAAATAAGCCGGTACGGTAATCACAGCTTCGGTGACTGCTTCGCCAAGGTACTCCTCGGCGGTCTTCTTCATTTTACGCAGCACTTCGGCTGACACCTGCGGCGGCGCCATCTTCTCGTCGTTCACCTGAACCCAGGCGTCACCACTCTCCGCCTCAACAATCTGATACGGCACCATCTTGATGTCCTTCTGAACGACATCATCCTGAAAACGACGACCGATCAGTCGCTTCACGGCGAACAAGGTGTTTTGCGGATTCGTGACGGCCTGACGCTTGGCGGACTGGCCCACCAGAATTTCGTTATCGTCGGTATAGGCGACAATCGACGGCGTGGTGCGGCCACCCTCAGCGTTCTCGATAACTCGCGGCTTGCCACCCTCGAGTACGGATACGCAACTGTTAGTGGTACCTAAATCGATACCGATAATCTTACCCATGCTTGTTTCTCCTGTCGGCCGGTATGTCAGTACCGGCAAGCTTCCTTATTAGCGGATATGGGGGCGGCCTCATCAATTTCAAGCACCCGCTTCCCAAGACCTGTCTGATTTATGCGCCGCTGGGCGCCTTGGACACCATCACCATTGCCGGGCGCAGGAGTCGACCATTGAGCCGGTAACCCTTCTGCATTACCGCCACGACTGAATTGGGCTCGACATCCGGCTGTTCGACCATGCTCATAGCCTGAGCGGTCTCGGGATCGAAGGGTTCTCCCACAGGATCGACCGGCTCAACCCCGTATTTGGCCAACACGTCCATAAACCCCTTGCGCGTGAGTTCCACACCCTCGGCCAGGGCAGCATCGCCTTGATCGTTGCCCCCAGACTCCAGTGCCCGCTCGAGATTGTCGACGACGCTCAGTAGATCACCGCAGAAGCGTTCCAATGCAAATTTACGGGCCTTTTCTATCTCCTGTTCCGCTCGCCGCTGCACATTCATCGCATCAGCCTGCGCCCTCAGCGCCGCATCCTTTGCCGCCTCCAACTCATCCTCGAGGCTTTCCGGAGCGTTCGATTCGGCCGCCGATTCATCCGAATCACTGCCGACATTTAGCGCATCGGGGTCTCCGTCTGACGCCGCTTCAGATTCAGCCTGCTCGGCTTGGATACCTTCACCCTCGAGCTCTGCGGGCTCCTCTGGTTTCTCGTCCGCCATGGGCGCTCTCCGTTATCTGTGCCAATCAATCTGGGTCGATTCCCCACTACCACAGCCAATGTGGGGTGCCCGACACGGTTTTCAAGGGGGAAAATGGGTTTTTGTCGCGAACTTTACGGCGACGTAGCTGAAATGGAGCACTTCTTGGCCGCGGGACGGCCGCGGGTCATAGCAACACGCTATCTGGAGAGGGCTGCACTCAACATACGCGCGGTGACATCAACGATCGGAATCACTCGTTCGTAGGCCATTCGCGTGGGCCCTATGACGCCGAGCACGCCGAGGGACTGGGTTCCCTGTGCATAGGGCGCGGTAATCACGCTGAAATCGCCGAATACGTCGAAGCCGGCTTCTTCTCCAATAAAGATCTGGATCCCGTCTGCCCGGGAACAGCGCTCCATCAGCTCCAAAAGATCGCGCTTGCGCTCAAAGGCGTCAAACAGCTCGCGCAATTTCTGCATGTCCTCGGGTGAGGCTTGATTGAGCAAGCTGGCCTCCCCCGCCACTACCAGACTTTCGGGCTGTTGCTCGGTCTCAATCGCCGCATTGGCGAGCTCCAGCGCCGCGCTGAGGTAATGGTCGATCCGCGCGCGGGCCTCGGACATCTCCCGCACAATATGGCCCTTGACCTGAGTGAGGTCATTGCCGGCATAGCGCTGATTGATGAGCTCAGCCGCTGTCTTAAGCTGCTCCTCGGTCATCGGCCTCTGCATCTGGATGATGCGGTTCTGCACCTCTCGCTCATTGATGACCAGAATGGCCAATACCCGGTCGCCGGAGAGCGGCAAAAACTCAATTTGTCTGAGTTGGCTGGCGGCCGGCCTGGGCACCGTCACAATGCCGGTTTGGTAGGTAATTTGGGCAAGCAAGTTGGAAGCGGTCTGTACCAGCTCTCCGGAACTGCGATTGGGGTCAAGTCCGGCATTGAGCGCCGATACCGTGCCTTGCTCTACCGGACCCACCTGCAACAAGCTGTCGACAAAAAACCGATAGCCCTGCGCGGTTGGAACCCGCCCCGCGGACGTGTGAGGGGATGCCAGGTAACCCAGGTCCTCTAGCTCCGACATAATGTTGCGCACAGTAGCTGGGCTGACCGACAGCCCGCTCTCCCCCTGCAGATTTTTTGACGCAACCGGCTGCCCCTCGCGAATATGCATCTCGACAAGAGTTTTCAGTAGCGATGACGCGCGGGATGACAGGGCTTCCAACAGAGGTCTCTTCCAGACAGGCTCAGACGGGTTTTAGCACAGGCCGCGCGCGCAAAAAAGCGCTGTATGTGAAGACGCCGACCGAGGCACAGCCTAAAGTGCACCTTTACCGCCTGAGATGGCGTTTTAGGTTGTTCACTCCTGTGTCAGTCTGCGCTATAACGTCATCAAAGCTCTGCGAACCGCGTCATGCTGATCAATCTCTCGATACAGGACTATGCCGTTGTCGACCAGCTCGAGGTCGACCTCAATCCCGGTATGACTTGTATCACCGGGGAGACCGGCGCGGGCAAGTCGATCATGCTCGACGCTCTCGGGCTGTGCATCGGCGATCGCGCTGACTCCAGAGCGATTCGTCCCGGCGCCGCGCGGACCGACATCGCGGCCTGCTTTGATGTCAGCCACAATATGCGCGCTCAGGTGTGGCTGGCAGAACGTGACCTTGATGCGTCGGGTGACTGCATCCTGCGCCGCACCATTACTGCCGAGGGTCGATCCCGTGCCTACATCAACGGCTCCCCGGCCACACTGTCAGACTGTGCAGATCTGGGACAGTTGCTGGTCGACATCCACTCCCAGCACGCCCACCAATCACTCTTGCGTCGACCTGTTCAGCGCAACCTCCTCGACACCTATGCAGGTGCGGAAGCCCTCATTGTCGACGTCAGCGAGACCGCCCAGCGGTGGCGAGTCTTGCAAGAGGATTACACCCGTCTCGCCGGACAAACCGAGGAGTTCGACGCCCGCAAGGCGCTGCTCACCTATCAAATCGCCGAGCTCGAAAGCCTGAACCCCCAAGTGGGTGAGCTCGAGCAGCTCGAAACGCAACACCAGGTGCTCGCCAACGCTGCCTTCATCATCGACAGCGCCAATGACATTGCCAGCGGTTGCGAGAGCCAACGCGACCAGCTGGCTCGATTGGTGCAACTCGCCAACGATGGGCGAATGGCCACGTCCGCCACTGACAACCTCCGCGAATTGTTGCAATCAGCACTGATCCAGCTCGACGAGGCGCAGGCCGAAACGGCGCGTTTTGCCGCCTCCGTCGAACTCGACCCTGAGGGGCTTAGAGCGACCGAAGAACGAATGAGTGCGCTCCATGATCTGGCGCGCAAACATCGGGTCACGCCAGAGGCGCTCCCTGAACTACTGAGCTCATTACAGGCAGAGCTGGCCTCTTTGATGGGTGGCTCTGAACAACTGGAGGCGTTGGAGCAAGCACTGACAGATACGGCACTCGCGTGGCGCACCCATGCCAAGGCGCTCTCGGAGCAACGGCGGGAAACAGCGACAAAACTCGCGCACCGTGTGATGGAAACACTCGATGGGCTGGCCATGAACAAGTGTGTCTTCGAGATCGCGCTCATTCCTTTTAGAGACGAGAATCCGGACCCGCGGGGCGCTGAGGACATTGAGTTTCTGATTGCCACTAATCCGGGCGCCACGCCCGGACCGCTCAATAAAGTGGCCTCGGGGGGGGAGCTCTCTCGCATCAGTCTGGCACTGCAGGTAGTCGCCGCCGATACCGCAACCTCTCCCACTATGATTTTTGACGAGGTCGATGTCGGGATCGGCGGGGGAGTGGCCGAGGTGGTCGGTGATTTACTGCACACACTGGGAAAGCTCAGTCAGGTGCTGGTGGTGACTCATCAGCCACAGGTCGCGGCTAAAGGAAACCAGCATTTACTGGTGACCAAGACCGGCGACAAGAAGGTGCACTCCGAGCTCACGATGCTAGACGGTCAAGCCCGCATAGAGGAAGTGGGGCGCATGCTGGGCGGGGCGAAACTCACCGTGAGCACGCTGGCCCATGCAAAGGAAATGCTGGAGAGCAGCTAGGCGTCGGGTTTTTTTCGCACGTACAGGACCAGTGAGTGATCGATGATGTCGTAACCGTGCTGCTCTGCAATTAAGTGCTGCCGCCGCTCGATCTCGTCGTCAATAAACTCAATCACCTCGTTGGTCTCGACATCTACCATATGATCGTGGTGATGGTCGGAGGCCATTTCGAAAACAGAGTAGCCCGCCTCAAAGTTGTGGCGAATGATGAGCCCCGCCGTCTCGAACTGCGTCAACACGCGGTATACGGTGGCGAGACCGATATCTTCCCCACTATCTCGGAGACGCTGGTAAAGGTCCTCTGCGCTGAAGTGATCGCCCTGCCCCGCAGCATCGCTGAGCATAGAGAGGATTTTCAGGCGCGGCGCCGTGATTTTGAGTCCCGCTTTTTTTAGTTCGCGATTTTCTGAGCTCATGCGTGAAGAGTTCTCTGCCGGGGTCGTTTGACGGTATCATGCCAGCCTCGATTGTTCCTTGGAAGATAATGTGTCGCGAGTGACCCCCCTTTTCAGGCCTCTGCTGGCAAGCTGTCTACTGATCGCCCTCGCCGGATGTGGCAGTAACTTTGGTTTTCCCGGCGTTTACCGCATCAATGTCGAACAGGGCAATGTGGTGACCGAAGAAATGGTAGAGCAGCTGCGGCCTGGGCTGAATCGTCGCCAGGTACGCTACATCATGGGCACCCCCCTTATCGAAGACGCCTTCCACGAGAACCGTTGGGATTACCGCTACCTGCTGCGAAACGGCAATGAATCGCTATCAGAAACACAGTTAACGCTGTGGTTTGAAGGGGATGAGCTGGCCCGGGTAGAAGGAGCGGACGCTCCCGATTGGGATGAGCCTCAGTCTGGCGATGCAGACCCTGACGAAGCCTCTGACTCCTGATCACCCTCAGCCCGGCCCGCTTTAGCCCGAGCAGCACGCGCCTTGCGCACCTCTTTCGGATCCACCAATAACGGACGATAGATCTCGACCCGCTCTCCCGCGACCAACACGCGATCCCCGGCGGTGCTCTTGCCCCACACCCCCAGCTTGAGATCGGGACCCAAGGTCAACTCGTCAAAAACCTCGTCGAGCTTACTCAGCGTCACCGCCTGCAGGGCCGTCGTGCCGGCGGCCACCTCCAGCTTTACCACTCGCTGCTTTTCCGGCAGCGCATAGGCCACTTCAACATGGATGGTCTCAGTCATGCTGCGGGCCCCAGCTGCTGGGTAGCGCGTCTGACTACCGCATCCACCAAATCGAGAGCCACTTTGTCGAATAATTTTCCTGCGGCAACACTGGCGATCCCGCTGGCCAGCTCAAAATGCAGGCGCAACGATGTTTTACACGCAGCGTCGCCGAGGGCACGGAACACCCACTGCCCCGAGAAGGTCTCAAACGGGCCTTCGACCAGCGCAAGCTCGATTCGCTCCGGTCGCTGCATGGTGTTGCGAGTTGTAAATCCATGGCTAATACCTGCACGGGATAACCGCAGGGTTGCCGTCACACTCGCAGTGTCGCGCCCGTGTATCTCGGCCCCCACACAGCCATCGAGAAATTCCGGGTAGCGCTCAATATCGGCGACCAAGTCGAATATCTGCTCCGCGGTGTGCGGTAAGAGTGCGCTGCGTTCAATAACCGTCATAGATCCAGTTTACCGAACAACGCTTGGGTGCGCTGAGATCACTCACAAAAGGCCCTCTAAAAGCCAGATGATACAAGCGCTGGGTACGAGCCATCGCAACACATACCACCACAGTCGAAACAGCCACATGGGCTCCCGGTACAATTCGCCCCTCAAAATCGGCCTTGGCATCAACCACCCGACAAATAGCGCAATAATGAGCACGCTACCGGGAAGTAGCCACCGCGCCGAGACACTGCCCACCTGCAGAAGTGGCAGGTCGCCGAAAAACAGAATCATCGCCAGCAACAGCACTACCAGCGTGGCACTCAGTATCGCGCCACTGACGCGTCCGAGCTGCCATTCATTGCCCAACAGCATGACCATGGGTTCCAACAACACCACGGCCGCGCTCCAGGTGACCACCGCCATGGCCCCAAAAAACAACGCCCCATAAGTTTCCCCAAGCGGCAGGTTTGCGAAGGCATAGGGCAGACCCACAAAAATAGCGGCTAATCCTTGAACCGGCGCCACATTGGACTCAAAAAACAACGCGGTGACGATCACCGCGGTGATCATTAAGAAAGTCGTATCAATAACGGCAACCGCCAAAACCGACCTGGCCCAGGGAAGTCCGGTTGGCGCCTGTGCACCTAACGCCATGCCTAAGCCCATTCCGGCACCCAGCGTCATCCCCGCCGCACTCACCGCCTGCCACAGAGAGTTCAGTCGCCAATCACTGGCCTGGTTCGAAAATAAGAAGCCTTCAACCGGTCGCAAATCGGCATACACGAAGACAAAATCCAATACCCCGAGCAAGGTAATGGCCACAGCGGGTAAACATATCCATGCCAGTAACCCCATGCCGACTCGACTGCCCAGAGCCGACACTCCAGCGGCGGCAGCCAACAGGGTCATCGTTTGCGCAAACTGTTTCGGCTGGTTTGCGACGTAAGTCAGAAACGCGTCCGCCACATCGATAGCACTGGCCGAAGCCAATTGCCCAGAGTAGAGCACAGTAGCCACGTGCAGACACCAGACGGCTGTGAGGGCAGCCACCGCGGCAAAAACCAGCGCCAGTAGCGCCTGAGCCACACCCAAATAACGCCAGCGCGAGTCTCTATTTGCGACACTGGCAGCCCAATGCAGTGCAAGCCCCGGAGAGCCTCTGCCAAGGCTACCAATAACCACCTCGGCAATGAGCACCGGCACGCTCAGCACGCACAATGCCAACACATAAGTGAGAAAAAAGGGGCCACCGCCATACTCACCTATGAGGTAAGGCAGCCGTTGCAGATTCCCCAAGCCCACCGCGACAAGGGACAGCGTCAGGACGAGCGTGCTTCTCGCGCGCCAGGGTGAGGGGATGTTGTCATCCAGCACCGGAACGGCTCCGGCAAAGCACTCGCCACAGCGCAGGGCGTAAGAATACCGGCGCGGCACCGGTTGGGCGCCCGTATAATGGGCTCATGGCGAAGTCCAAACGCAACAAGACCTCTGACAATACCATCGCCCAGAACAAAAGAGCACGCTTCGACTTCCAGCTGCTGGAATCATTCGAGGCCGGTGTGTCGCTAGCGGGATGGGAAGTCAAAGCACTCAGGGCTGGTAAAGTGCAGCTCACGGACTCCTATGTGCTGATGAAAGGCGGAGAAGCGTATCTGCTGGGTGCCAGTATTACCCCGCTGGACACCGCATCGACACACTTCGTGACCGACCCGACGCGCACTCGCAAGTTACTGCTGCATAAAAAAGAGTTGGCGCAGATCAACGCTGGGGTGACGCAAAAGGGACTAACCTGCGTCTGCACCACCCTTTATTGGAAAGGCCACCTGGTCAAGGCGCGCATTGAGCTGGCACAGGGTAAAAAGCTGCACGACAAACGAGACACAGAAAAAGAGCGCGACTGGCAGCGTCAAAAAGCGCGCATTGTTCGCGACAACGTCAAGCAGTAGTCAGGGCCAGAACAGTGCCTTCGCCGAAATCGACAGGCCGATGACAATACACAGCCCGACGACAAACGGCCTGTAGGCGGGCCCAGCGAATCGCGCGAAGGCCCAGTTACCAAGCTGATTCCCCAACCACATAGCCGGCAGCGCCACCCAGAGCAACTGGAAAGGCTTGAGGGTAATAAGCCCCGCAATGCCAAACATGATTAGTGACACAATGCTGGAGCACCAGAAGAACATCATCAGAAACGCCCGCGAGTGCACGGGATTCTCCATCGCGGCGACCACATACAGAATGACCGGCGGTCCGGGAATGGCAAAGGCGCCGTTCATTAATCCCGAGGCCACACCAGTCCCCAGTGAGACAGACCCAGAGGCGGCTCTTTCGCGAGGTGTAAAACGCGACAACACCAAAGACGCCGCTACGACTAAAATACCAATCCAGAGCTGGAACTCCGTCACTGACAGCGAGGCCAAAAACCAGACGCCGACCGCGGTGCCCAATAAGCTGCCCGACACCATCGGTACAGCAGGTGTCACGGGAAACAAGCCCCACCATGACCGATAACTCATCAGCCCAAGGATGAACGCCAGCACTGCACTCAAGACAACGGCGTCGCCAGGCAGCAATAGTAGCGAGAACACTGGGACCGCCAGCATGGCAAAACCAAATCCAGTAAAGGCGCGAATCAATGCCGCCAAGCCTACGGAGAGCGCGACCAGCAGCGCCTGATCGCCCGGTATGGCAAGCACCTGCCACTCCGTCATGATGGATCCGCCCAACTCACGGCAGACCCACACTGGATCATGCCGCCCACAATCACTTTGGCACATAGCCCGCCATATCCGAACATGGCGACGACACCCCCGGGACCTAGCTCGGCCTCCATCCGCGCACAGGGATGGCACAATTGGGTGACCTCCAGCATGGCCTCACCCATCCAGAAGCGCTGCCGTCTCAGCGCATTAAGATTGATCCCCGAAGTCACAATATTGCGCCGCAGTCTGGCGGGATTCAGGTCCGTCTCGCCCAATTGCATTTCAATCTGCGAGATGAATTCACGAGAGATGAGTGTGACCTGCCGCCCGGATCCGGGTGTTTTGGCCATTCGGTGATCGCCCTCCAACCCATATTCCGCGACCGCCTCCGCTTGTTGCACAGCCCGCAGCGGTTCTCGGCGACGGGGGCGCAGTCCAATCCATTCCACCCTTCCCTCACCGAGCGTATTGAGATACCGATCCAGAGGGTTTTTGCGTTGCGGCATCGATCTATCCTGATGAACGTTGCTAATGACTGCGGGTGCGGCGCTCGAAAACGTCCTACCCCGGAACAAAATCTGAGCATAGCGCCCGGAAGCGCCTCAGGCATAGGCCAAATACCCTGAAGCGGGGCAAAAATGCGTATCAGGGCCGCGCCGCGCCAACACACGGTTGCACGCCCACTGATGCTTCCCGCGACCCGAAACAAGTGATCCGGACGGTAATAGTTGGCGTAACCCCGAGTAAGTCAGTGTCTACAGGTCGCTTGCCAACGTGTTTAAGCGACCTCTCTGGGGATGACTCTGTCACTTCTGGCATGCCGTATCGCCGGAAACAAATTGGAGTGCGCATTTGCGAGCAACCGGGTCTCCGGGAGCCGCAGGGCGCTGCCTTTTTTGAGAGAGAGGAGGCGTTGTGACGAATCACGACGGAGGCTGGGGCATGCTGTGCTCTCAGCAAGACGAAGACCAGGCCCGCGCTGCTGCCGTCAGCGATCCGGCCGGTTATCACGCATCAATTGCCGCTCGCGAGCTTCATTGGTTCGACGCATCCAATGAGCAATGGCTGTCCCGATCAGAGTCGGATGCCTGGCAGGGCTGGCATGCCTCGTCTGCCGCCGAAGCGGAAGCAGCGGCGGAGTGGGCACCCTGGTCATCGCCCCTCGACGATACTGCCGCGCCCTTCTACCGCTGGTTTGTTGACGGCCAGACGAACGCCTGTTTCAACCTTCTTGACCGTCACGTTCTCGCGGGTCGCGGTGCAACACAGGCCGTGGTCTTCGAAGGCGATCGGTGGGATCCCTCTAAAAATGAGGGACGTGGTGGGCCGGTATTCGAGCAGCGGCTGACGTATCGAGAATTGCTGATTGAAGTGGCCTTGCGCACGCGGGCGCTGAAGCGTTTGGACCTGCACTGCGGGGATCGTATCGCCTTAAACCTACCCAATGTTCTTGAGCAGATTTTTTACATTTTGGCGGCGCAGCGCCTCGGCGTGATTTACACGCCCGTCTTTGGCGGTTTTTCTGCCAAAACACTATCCGATCGTATTCATGACGCCGGCGCCAAGGTGGTGATTACAGCCGATGGCGGCTACCGTAACGCAGAGGTCGTACCCTACAAGAGCGCTTACACAGACCCTGCGCTCGATAACTACGTGCCTCGGCCGGCAGCGCTAAAAGCGCTGTCTGAAACATTGAAGGCGCGGCTTCCGGCCGACGTTGCAGAGCGTCTGGAAGCGCAGGTGGCCGAAGCGGTCTCCGGCGAAATTACCCTCGAACGCGCGGACGTGATGCGCGAGCTAGGTCTGGCGCTCGAGCGCGAACGCGGCACAGCCCCCGAAATTATTGCTGAACTTCGCACCACCGTCGCCAGTCAGCTGGCCAACGTGGGCCACGCGGTCAGCAATGTGATCGTCGTGCGTTACACCGGCAATGATATTGTCGAGCACGGTCGCGACAACTGGTCGCACGATCTGGTGGCACAGGTAGAAACTGAACTGTTGGCAGACGCCGGGGTGGCAGACCGCGCTGCGCTGGATGCGCTGGATGACAACGCGTTCTGGAAGGCAGTGGGCGCCAAAGCTCCGGCTGTGCCGGTTGAGGCGAACTGGCCGTTGTTCATCATTTACACGTCAGGCTCCACCGGCAAGCCCAAGGGTGTTGTGCACACCCACGGCGGCTGGCTGTCGGGTATTACTCACACCATGCGGACGGTTTTCAACGCCAATCAGGACGACTGCCTCTATGTCATTGGTGATCCGGGCTGGATTACGGGTCAGTCCTACTTGATCGCTGCGCCTCTAGCTTTCGGTATGTCTACCGTTATCGCCGAGGGGTCACCGTTGTTTCCCCACGCAGGGCGCTTCGCTTCAATCATAGAGCGCAACAACGTGACGCTGTTCAAGGCCGGCTCTACCTTCCTGAAGGCCGTGATGACAGATCCGGCAAGCACGCAGGAAATGTCCCGCTATGACATGTCCAGCCTCAAAGTCGGCACCTTCTGTGCCGAGCCTGTCTCACCGGCGGTGCAGAAGTTTGCAATGGAGAATATCTGCTCGCACTACATCAACTCCTATTGGGCCACCGAGCACGGCGGCATTGTTTTTTCGTGTCCATGGGGCGACTTCAAACCGTTGGAAGCCGACGCCAAAACCTGGCCGCTTCCCTGGATTCAGGCACAGGTTCGCATTGTCGAAGAGACCAGCGATACCGGCAGTGTCAGCCAGTGGCGTGAAGCCGAAGCGGGCGAAAAAGGCGAACTGGTCATTACACAACCCTACCCTTACCTGGCCCGCACATTATGGGGCGATGGCGACGCGCTCGGCTCGAGCGAGTGGCGCGGTGATATCGACCGATTCGCCGAGGTCTACTTCCAGCGCTGGGATGGCGAACTCACTTACACACAAGGCGACTATGCCCGTCGCGGAGACGAAGGCGCCTTCACGCTGCACGGCCGCTCAGATGATGTGATCAATGTCTCGGGCCACCGAATCGGCACCGAGGAAATCGAGGGCGCGATTCTTCGCGACAAAACGCTGCGGCAAGACTCTCCTGTCGGCAATGTCGTGGTCGTCGGCTCACCGCATGACGAGAAAGGTGAGACACCCGTGGCCTTCCTTGTAGCAGCTGCCGGGCGCAAGCTTTCTGATGAAGATCTGGCACGACTGCAAAACCTGGTACGCACAGAAAAAGGCGCCACCGCTGTGCCCTCTGACTTTTTAGTGGTCTCTGCCTTTCCCGAGACCCGCTCAGGGAAGTACATGCGTCGCACACTGCGAGCGATTCTGCTGGATCAGCCACTCGGTGATCTGTCGACGCTCAGAAACCCCGAATCGGTAGAGGAAATTCAGAGCGCTGTGGCACAGTGGCGCGACTTTGGTCGCCTCGCGCAGGCGCGTCAAATTATTCAAAGCTGGCGCTACCTGAGGGTTGAAACGCATCGTTTAGACGACCAGCATAAGGTGGCACTACTGGTCATCAATCACCCGCCAGTGAATGCACTCAACGAACGAACCCTCGATGAGCTCCATACTGTCGTGCAACAACTTGAGCATCAGGACGATGTCGATGCTGTAGTCATCACCGGTGCCCGCGGCGCATTCGTTGCAGGCGCGGACGTAAAAGAGCTCCTTGAAGTGGGTGAAGCCGGTGACCTCGAGTCAGCGCGCACGCCACCCAATGCTGCCCAAGCGGCCTTTGCGGCACTCGAGCAGTTGGGTAAGCCGGTGATCGCCGCTGTGAATGGCCCAGCGCTGGGCGGAGGTAACGAATTGGTGCTGGCCTGCTCCTACGTGATTGCAGCAGAGCACGCACAGTTTGGACAGCCGGAGATTAATCTGAACTTGCTGCCGGGTTATGGCGGCACCCAACGGCTGGTGCGCAAATTGCATCGCCGGGGCGGTGAGGCAGGTATGGCCGAGGCCGTGCGGCTGATGGTCAGTGGCCGAAACATTTCGACTGGTGACGCCATGGCCTGTGGTCTGGTCGATGAAGTGGTCACAGAGGCCGCCGCATCCCCTGTGGAAGTTGCCATGGAGCGACTCCGCGCTTACTTTGCAAAGCAGGGTCCGCTGGCGGCGGCTCAGGAGGAGCACCAGAAGGCGATCGCAGAGCGCGAAGCTGAAATCCCCTACTCCGAGGCCATCCTCGAACAGCCCGCACTCCAGCAGGCGCTGTCACAAATTCGCGCCAGTGGTCGAGAAAAGCAGGTTGCCCGCGTGCTCGAGGCCGTCGCACTGGGCGCACAAAAAGGCCAGTCTGCGGGCTTGTTGCACGAGGCAGAACTCTTCGCCGAGGCGGTCTGCGATCCCGAGTCGGGTCCCGCCGGTATCACGGCATTTCTGGAAAAGCGCAGCGCACCGTTACCCACTCAGTATGTCGACGTGGCACCCGACGCCTCGGGTGAACAAGTAGAGGCACTGCTGACCTCTGGAGAGCTCCTGCCCATGGGCGCCAGCTTCTTCCCGGGCGTCACGCCGGTCCCGCGTTATCAATATGGCTATGGCGTACCCAAATCTTTAGCTGATGGTAAGCCCGCGCACGGCGATCCGGTTGATGCCGAGATTAAGCTGATTTTCGAAACCCCCGAGCCAGAGCCCAACGAAGCGCTGGTCTACATATTGGCTTCGGAAATGAATTTCAACGATATCTGGGCCATCACCGGTATCCCTGTCTCGCCGTTTGATGCGCGAGACGCGGATGTGCAGGTCACGGGCTCCGGCGGCGTGGCCATGATTGTGCGCCTTGGCAGTGAGCTGATCGCTGAAGGCCGACTGTCGGTCGGTGATGTCTGTACCGTTTACTCAGGCCAGAGCGAACTGCTCTCTCCTGATCAGGGCCTGGACCCCATGGCAGCCGACTTCCGCATTCAGGGCTACGAGCGCAACGATGGCACCCACGCCCAGTTCCTGGCGGTTCAAGGACCCCAGTTACACCCGAAGTTACCCAGCCTGAGCTTCGAAGAAGCAGGCTCTTATGGTTTGACGCTCGGCACGATTCACCGAGCGCTCTATCACACGCTCGATATTGAGCCGAACAAGCGCCTGTTTGTAGAGGGCGCCTCGACTGGAACCGGTTACGACTGCCTGCGCAGTGCGGTCAGCAGTGGCTTGGATGTGGTCGGCATGGTTTCCAGTGAGGAGAGAGCCGCTCGCGTAACGGCCGTGGGCGGAAAAGCCGTCGACCGGAAAGATCCGCAGTGGGCACAAGCCTTTACTCCGGTGCCGGATGACCCCGCTGAATGGGCCAACTGGGAGGCTCAAGGCGCCAGCTTTGTGGCCGCCGCAGAGGCCGCCGCCGGTGGCAGTATTGATTACGTCGTGTCACACGCGGGTGAAACCGCCTTTCCTCGCTCTTTCCAAACATTGGGTGACGGCGGCGTACTGACCTTCTACGGGGCGTCGTCTGGCTACCGCTTTACCTTTATGGGCAAAAAAGGCAGCTCCACCCCCTCAGAGATGTTTACGCGCGCCGGTTTGCGGGCAGGGCAAAGCTTGCTGATTGTTTACGGACCCGGAGCAGAGGACGGCATTGTCGACCGCGTCGCGATTGAAGCGATCGAGGTGGGCTGTCAGCGTGGTGCGCAAATCGCCGTGCTGGTAGATACCGTTCCGCAGCGCGAATTCGTCAACTCGCTGGGCTTTGGTGCCCAAGTGAAAGGCGTGGTCAGTCTCGAGGAGATTGAACGGCGTCTGGGCGATGATTACGATCCGCCGGGACCCTTCGCCGAGATGCCGAACCCTTTCACCGAGTCTCAGGCGTTTAAAGAGGCCGTGCGCCTGTTCTCAGATCGCACACTCAAGCCCATTGGCTCGGCCATTGCGCCTTTCCTGCGCAACACCCTCGACAAGCGCGGATTGCCGGACGTGGTGTTTGATCGCGCCGGTCGCGACGGCTTGGCCTTGGCAACCTCTCTCGTTAAGCCGAATGTGGGTAAGGTAATTTATGCCGAGGAGTTGAGCGGTCAGCGCTTTACTTTCTACGCGCCACAGGTATGGATGCGTCAGCGGCGGATTCTTATGCCCAGCGCAGAAATTCGCGGTACACACCTCAACACGGCGCGCGAATTTGCCGAGATGCAGGAGCGCATCGCCGCGGGTCAGATTGATGTGCTGCCAGCGCTGGCGCGACCTATCGAAGATATCGCCGAAATTCACCAGGCGATGTGGGAGAACCGGCACGGTGGTGCCAACTACGTGGTGACTCATGCGCTTCCCCGCATGGGCCTCAAAACCAAAGACGAGCTCTACCGGGCCTGGGCGTTGCGTGACGCGGCCGAGCGCGGTGAAGTCATTACCAAAGTTGAAACTGGATCAGCCGGAGCACTCAGATGAACGACATGTCCAATCTTTCCAATGCGGTGACCTCGCAGTCTCTCGTCGGACGTCGGCTCGAGAACAAGTCTGTGATCCTGACAGGTGCGGCAGGCTCTATCGGCCGCTATATCTCACGGCATTTACTGCGAGAAGGTGCCTTGGTCACGATGACCGGTCGCGACCAGAGCAAACTGGACGCCTTCGTAGAGGAGCTGTCTGAAGAGGGCTTTGACGCAGAGAGCATTACCACGATTGTCGGCGACTGCGCTGACCCCCAGGTCTGCCGAGACATTTGCTCCCGGGCTGTCGAGACCTTTGGCAAGCTAGATGTACTCGTGAACAATGCCGGTGCGGCGGGTCCAAAGTACACACTGCGCGACATTCCCTTTACCGATGTGGAAATGCGGGCAGCGGGATCGGATCAGACCATGTTCGACTCTGCGATGAACCTGCTTGGCGCGCCCTGGAATATGGCGCGGGCCGCCGCTGCTCACCTGAGCGATGGCGGAACAATTGTGAACGTGTCGACCATCTTTTCGCGTACCCACTACTACGGGCGAATTCCTTACGTGGTCCCCAAGTCCGGCCTCAACGCACTGGGCAAGGGCCTGGCACTGGAGCTGGGCGAGGAGCGCGGTATTCGCGTGAATACGTTGTTCCCGGGTCCCATTGAATCGGAGCGCATCGACACTGTCTTTGCAACGATGGACGAGCTTCAGAACATTCCACCCGGCAGCACCAGTCAGGAGTTCCGTGATCTGATGATCACTACCCGCACCGGTGAAGAAGGTCTGGAGTACCGTTATCCGACACCGACCGACGTGGCCAACGGGATTGTCTGGCTGGCCTCGGAAGAGTCTGCTGCGGTATCTGGCCACCATGTCGAGGTCACCAATGGCATGCAGGTACCGGCGCAAAGTCGCTCACAGTTAGTCTCTTGGCCAGATAAACGGCTAGAAGACCTGACTGACAATGTGGTGCTGATTCTAGGCGGATCCGATTATGAGGAAGCGCTGACCTACGCCGAGCGGCAGATTAATAGTGGCGCGCATGTCTTACTCGCGTTCCGCTCACTCGAGTCAGTGGGCCATGCACGCTCGCTCATTCAGTCCAAGGGACTCGACGAGATACAGCTCTCGCATCTTGACCCCCTTCGTCGAGAATCCGTCGACCGCACAATGCAATTCATTGATGATCACTTTGGCCGACTCGATGGCGTCATCGTGCTGCCCCGCAAACCTAATGGGCACTATGGAACGTCCCTCAGTGGTGCGACCGATGAAGATGTTGAGAATTTCGTCAGAGACGAAGTGGTTGCGCCCGTAGCCTTTGCCAGTATGTTTGCGAGCAACCTGTCTCGCTGGTTTGGCAAGTGCGAGCCACCAGCCATCACTTACGCGACCAACGGCAATGATGCTCAGGGCAACCTGCTCAACGAGGTGATTCGCGCGTCCATCGAAGCCCTCATTCGCGGCTGGCGTCACGAGGATGAAACGCTCTTGAATGCCGGTGAACTCGAATGGGCAGTGCGCCCCAACCAGTTGGTGCGCTACGACAGTACCGACAAAGACAACCTGACCTTTGCAGCAGACTGGGCTGCGACTTTAACCAACCGCGTGCGCCAGATGGACCCGATTAACCTGTGGATCCCCAAAAGCATCAAGCGGGCCACGGGCAAGGAATCCATGCCCACGCCCCTGATGCGCGTGCTGCCCGGTCTGCACAAGGGCAAAACCGCCGTGATTACCGGCGGTAGCCTTGGGATTGGCCTGCAGCTCGGCCGCTACTTGGCTATTGCCGGCTGCAGGGTGCTCTTGAGTGCACGCAGTCAGGCCAAACTAGAAGAAGCTCGCAATGAAATTGTTGAGGAGCTTCGCGGCATTGGTTATCCGCAGGCTGATACGCGGGTCAGCATCATGGCTGACATCGACGTGGGTGACCCAAACGCTTTGGATGCACTCTACGATCGCGCGATCGACCTGTTCGGTAATGTCGATTTTCTGATCAACAACGCCGGTATTTCGGGTGCGGAAGAGATGGTGGTCGATATGACTCTGGCCGACTGGAACCGCACCATGGAAGCTAACCTGATCTCCAACTATTCACTGATTCGCAAGTTTGGTCCGGTGATGAAAGACAAGGGCAAAGGCTCCATTCTCAACGTATCGAGCTACTTCGGTGGCGAAAAGTACGTGGCCGTGGCCTACCCCAACCGCGGGGACTATGCGGTCTCCAAGGCCGGGCAGCGCGTATTAGCCGAGATTCTGTCACGTCACCTCGGCCCAGAGATCCAAATCAATGCACTTGCTCCGGGACCCGTAGACGGCGCTCGGTTGCGGGGTCTTGGCGATGCGCCGGGTCTATTTGACCGTCGCGGACGACTGGTGCTTGAGAACAAGCGTTTGAATCAGGTACACAAAGCCATCCTCAGCGACCTGAAAGAAGGCCTTGACGCCGATACCATCATGGCGCTGTCGGCCAATGACGTGGCTAACCTGCCCTCGAGCAGCGATTTGCCCAAAGCGCTGGCGCGCCTGGTGGGCCAAGTCGTGGATGCCGGCGGGGCGGGTAATTCGTCGCGCTTCCTGATGCACGAGGGTATCGCCAGTAAGTTGGTTGATCGCCTGGTCAATGGCGGCATTCTGACGGCTGAGCAACGAGCGGCCTTTATGGAGTCCTTCATTGATGCGCCGGAGCCGTTCTTTGATCACGAAGAGTCAAAGAAGTCTGCTGCGCAGATCGAGTCCGGTATTCTCAACCGACTCCACCTTCACAAGATGCCAACCGATGAACAGGTTGGTCTTTCTACTGTGTTTCACCTCGCCGATGACATTGTCAGTGGCGAAACGTTCCATCCCTCGGGCGGACTGAAGTTTGACCGCTCCGTGACCGAGGGCGAGCTATTGTTACCCCCCAGCCAGACCGACCTGAACAAGCTTCAGGGCAAGCGTGTGGTCATGGTGGGTGACAGTATGCGTAAAGAGCTTGCGGCGATCGGCAATGGTTTCATGGGGCAGGATGTCGCAGCGCTCACGGTACTGACTCGTTCAGAGGACAGCGCCCGTGAGCTTCAACACGCCATCGACGCCACGGATTCCGTGGCGTTCGATGTGCGTTGTGTCGGCGACGATATCGAGGGCGCACTGGATCACATTTTACGTGAGGAAGGTGGCTTCGATGTCGTGGTGAGCAGCCCATTTGAGAGGCTGCCACTCAACGCGCTGGCGGGTGAGCGTCATAAGAGCTGGGACCGGGTGCTGAGCGATCAGCAGTTCCGTGATCTGGTGAATGACCAACTGACCCATCACTTCCGGGTAGCAAGAATTTCGGCGCTGGTCCCCAACTGCCAGATCGTCTTGCTGACCCCTGATACCTCTCTGGCCTCAACGCGGGAAGAATTCGCGCTGGCGCTATTTGTAAAGAACTCTCTCCACGCCTTTACAGTGACGTTGGGAGTTGAGGGCGAGCGTCTACCCACTGTACCTGCGGTTAATCAGGTACAGCTGACGCGACGTGCGCATACCGAAGAGCCCTCGAACGATCAGGAACTGGCTGAAGAAATGACGCGCCTGGTGCACGCGGTCATGCAATGTGCGGTACCTGCACCCTCTCCCAGTGAGAGCCGATACCTGTCCAAGATCTTCCGCGGAAATGCGGTCACGGTCTGACCTTGTATCACTCCTAAGCGGGGTTTCCCCCGTTATTGGCCAGCGGCCGGACTCATCCCCCCGGTCGCTGGTTTCTTTTTTGGGTTCGTGTGACGTCTCTTGCCCGGGCTTTATCGCAGAAAGTCGCTAATTGCCAACAGGGCCGCATCCAGCTCGCGGTTGTGGTCGCTCCCCGAGGCGATCTGGCCATTGCTGTGAGCAGCGATCACCAAATTCGCTTTCGGATCGACGAAAATCGCTTGTCCAAAAACACCGCGCGCACCGAAGCGTTTGTCACCATAAAGCCACCACTTATAACCATAGCCCTCATAGCCCTGCGAGGGGGTTGTGCTGGCTGTTATCCACCCCTCGGGCACCACTCGGGTCCCGTCAGGTAGCACCCCATCAGCCAAAGCGAGTAATCCCAAACGCGCATAATCGCGCAGAGTGGCACTGATGCAACAGCCGCCGGTTTCTCGATCGTTCGGCAAGGAGAGTAGCCAAGTGGCATCCGACTCCATTCCCATTGGTTGCCATATCCTTTGACTCAAATAGGGCGCCGCATTCATCCCGATCGCAGAGCGCAGTATTTCTCCGAGGAGGTTGCTTTCTGCGGTGTTGTAGTTGAATCGGGCACCTGGCTCGGCTACCCGCGGGAGCTGCCCGAGGTAATCGGTCAATTCCACGCCGTTGAGCGCACCCGCCCGGGCCACATCGGACTCCGGGTCCTGATAGTCCTCGTTCCAAGCAATCCCCGAGGCCATTTGCAGGATATCCCGCACCCGCGATTTACCGTATTCGGTACCTGCGAGGCGCGGCAGATATTTCACAACCGGGTCGTCTGCACTATCGATATAACCATCCTGTATGGCCGCACCAATCAGCAGTGACGTAACCGACTTGGTTACCGAGAAGGTCACCCATCGGGCCTCAGGGCCGTGATCTGGGGCGTAGTGTTCCATCAGTACCGCGCCGTCTTTCACAACCATCAGCCCGAGAAGATGTTGACTGCCCACTAAGTCGCTCAGCGTCATCGCTTTACCATTGGCGCTGAATGTCAGAGCGCCAAGGTCCAGCCGGGCATCCGGTAAAGGCACGCCCGTACCACTCGTGCTCACCAATCGCGTCGGGTACAGGGCGTCAAAATGTGCAAAAGCGATTCGTCGCTCAGCCAGCGTCATAAATAAGGGACTGGTGTCGTTACCACCCTCTGCTTCCAAGACAGCATCTGCGCTGTATTTAGCAATCACTTCATCCAACGTCGGAGCGGGGCTGTCAGCTCGCAGATCAATCGCCCATGAAAGCCAGATCAAATAAACGAAACCAATGACAATACGGAACATAGCGCTGAACCTTTAATGCTCAAATGTTTCCCATTGTGGCGGGAGCACAACCCTCGCGACAAGCGTCACGTTAAAGAGATGAGACTGCGTATTATTGCAACGTCCACATTA